>DASWBR010000266.1:0-4555 GCA_036390495.1 Candidatus Deferrimicrobiaceae bacterium
CCACTACGGCGCGGAGCGGATCGGGGCGTCCGTGATCCCGGCCTCCAGCGGCAACACGGCGCGCCAGATCCAGATCATGAAGGACTTCAAGACCACGGCCCTGGTCTCCACCCCCTCCTATGCCCTGCTGGTGGGCGACACGTTGCAGGAAATGGGGATCCCCGCCTCCGCTCTCTCCCTGCGCTACGGCCTGTTCGGCGCCGAGCCGTGGTCCGACGCGATGCGCCAGGAGATCGAGGGGAAGCTGGGAATCGTGGCCACGGACAACTACGGGCTCTCCGAAGTCATCGGGCCGGGCGTCTCCGGGGAGTGCCTCGAGCGGCAGGGGCTCCACATCAACGAGGACCACTTCCTCGTGGAGGTCATCAACCCGGAAACGCTCCAGCCGGTCCCCCCCGGCGAAAAGGGGGAGCTGGTCATCACGACGCTCACCAAGGAGGCGTTCCCGATGATCCGGTACCGGACGCGGGACCTGACCCGCATCCTGCCGGGGAACTGCCCGTGCGGCCGGACGGGCCGGCGGATGGGCCGGGTCACCGGCCGGACCGACGACATGCTGATCATCAAGGGGGTCAACGTCTTCCCGTCCCAGATCGAGCACATCCTGTTCGAGATCGAAGGGACGGAACCGCACTACCAGATCGTCGTGGACCGCAAGGGGGCGATGGACGAGGTGACGGTGCGGGTGGAGGTTGCGGAGTCGATCTTCTTCGACAAGATGCGGCAGCAGAAGGAGATGGTGGAGAGAATCCAGAAGCGCCTGGCGCACGAGCTGGGGATCCACGTGGACGTCAAGCTGGTGGAGCCGAAAACCCTGGCCCGCTCCGAGGGGAAGGCCCGGCGCGTGGTGGACAACCGGAAGCTGTGATGGCCGCTTCCAGCTGCAACGGTGGGGGGGAGTGAGCGTCGGGAAATTGTACGTGGTGGCCACGCCGCTGGGAAACCTGGAGGACATCACGTTCCGGGCCGTCCGGGTCCTCCGGGAGGTGGACGTGATCGCCTGCGAGGACACGCGGCGCACCGTGAAGCTGTTGAACCGGAACGAAATACGCACTCCCATGGCGGTCCTCCACGACTACAACAAGGCCCGCGCGGGGGCGGCCATCCTCCGGCGCCTCCGGGAGGGGCGGAACGTGGCACTGGTCTCCGACGCGGGGACGCCGGCGATCTCGGATCCCGGGTACGAGCTGGTGCGGGACGCCGTCGCTTCCGGGATCCCGGTGGAGGTGATCCCGGGGCCGTCCGCGCTGATCTCCGCCCTCGTCGTTTCGGGGCTCCCCACGGACCGCTTCGCCTTCGAGGGGTTTCTCCCCAACCGTCCGGCCCGGCGCAGGAAGGCCCTTTCGGCCCTCGCGGGGGAGACGCGGACGATGATCTTCTACGAGTCCCCCCAGCGCGTGGCGGCGTTCCTCTCGGACGCGTCGGAGACGCTCGGGGAGAGACGCGCCTGCATCGTGCGGGAACTGACGAAGGTCCACGAGGAGATTTTGCGGGGGACGCTGCCCGAGCTGGCCGCGGAGATGGCGCGCCGGGAGGCGGTCCTCGGGGAGATCACCGTGGTGGTCGCCGGCGCGCCGAAGACGGTGGAACTGTCGGTGGAGGAGACCGTGCGGGCCGCCCTGTCGGAAGCGGAGGGGTCCTCCCGCGACCTGGCGAAGGAGATCGCGGAGCGGACGGGGCTTTCGCGGAAGGAAGTGTACGGGGAGATCCTGCGGCAGAGGAAATGAGAAAGGGCAGGCGAAAGCCTGCCCTTTCCGTCATTCCGCCGAGGCTCAGGCCGAGACGAGCAGCGAGTCGGTGACGTGCGTCACCAGCCCGTGGAACTTCTCCTTCGCCTTCTTGAACTTCGGATCCGCCAGGATCTTCTCCAGGGTGGCGAGCGAGTCGAGATCGACCTGCACGATGCGCTGGGGGGAGGAGCCGCCCAGCATGCTCTTGTACTTCCTCACCGCCTTCACCCCGCGGTACTGGGACCAGATGTTCCGCCCCGGCCCCTTCACGTAGCGGTCGTACGCCGGGGCCTTCCCGGGGAGGATGTCGAACCGGTACTCGAAGGTGATCATCTCTTGCCCTCCTTTGGGGGTTTCATCCTACGCTACCGTATCAAACGGGGTCGATACCGTCAATCGACCCGGATCACGATCTTGCCGAACTGCCTCTTCTCCTCGAGCCGCTGTTCGGCATCCCGGGCCTTCTCCAGCGGGAACACCGCGTCGACCACCGGCTTCACCTTCCCGTCGCGGAAGATCCGGAGCATCTCCGCGAACTCGGCGTGCGTCCCCATCGTGGACCCGTACACGGTCAGCTGGTTCCAGAAGATCCGTCCCAGGTCGGTCTGCGGGTCCGTGCCGGTCGTGGCCCCGCAGGTGAGCAGCCTCCCGCCCTTGGCCGCCGCCGCGATCGATTGCCTCCACGTGGCCTTCCCGACCGAATCGAGGACCACGTCCACCCCGCGCTTCCCCGTGAGTTTCCGCACTTCCCGCGCGAAGTCCGTCGCCGAATGATCGATTCCCGCGTCCGCACCCAGTTCCTTCGCCCGGGCGAGCTTCTCCCCGCTTCCGGAGGTGACGAATACCGTCAGTCCCAGGAGTTTCGCGATCTGGAGGGCTGCCACCGCCACCCCGCCTCCGACGCCGATGACCAGGAGCGACTCGCCGGGCCGGACGCGCGCCTTGCTGACGAGCATGCGCCAGGCGGTGAGAAAGGTGAGGGGGAAGGCGGCGGACTCCTCCCAGGAGAGGGCGGCCGGACGGGGCCACGCGTTGATGGCCGGGGCCACGACGTATTCGGCGAACGTTCCTGCCACGTGCTCCCCGAGAAGGTGGAAGGTCGTGCACAGGGAGTGCTCCCCCATCCGGCAGAATTCGCAGTCGCCGCAGTTGACGCCGGGGTTCAGGACGACCTCGTCCCCGGGCTTCACGCGGGTCACTCCCGGTCCCACCGACTCGACCACGCCTGCCCCGTCGGAACCCATCACGTGGGGCAGGGCGACGGGGATCCCGGGGATCCCGTTGCGGACGAAGATGTCCAGGTGATTCAGGGAGCCGGCCCGGACGCGGATGCGGACCTTCCCTGGCCCCGGTACGGGGTCCGGGAGATCGCCGTACTCGATCCGTTCCAGCCCGCCGTGCTCGCGGAAAAAGGCCGCCTTCATGGTGAGCCTCCTGCGATGAGGTGGGGTGTCAGACCGGCCCTTTCTTCCGGAGCCGCCGGTAGAGGATCTCGGGAGGGACGTCGGAGGCGTCCACCATCGTCCCCTGCCGCTTCTTCGCCGCCACGGCGCGGACGAGGTCCCGGAGCTCCCGGACGTTTCCCGGCCAATCGTAGGGCGCGAGGATGGAGAGCGCGGCGGGCGTGAATCCCCGCAACGGCTTCTTCCGCTCCCGGTTCGCCTCCTGGAGGAAATGGTGCAGGAGCATCGGGACGTCCTCGCTGCGCTCCCGCAGAGACGGGACGCGGACCGTGCCCGGCTCCAGGGAGCGCAGCAGCCCCGGCGGAACCCTCCCGCCCCGGGCGAGCTCCTCCGGCGGGACGGCCGTGGACGCCACGAGGCGGATGTCCGCGGGTGTTTCCGTCCCTTCTCCGCCGGGGCCTGACGATTTCGCGGCCAGGAGCCGCGCAAGCTGTTCGAGGATCCCGGGACCCGCCTCGGCCAGGTCCGAGAGGTACAGCGTTCCGTGGTTCGCCATCTCCAACTTCCCGGGCCGCGGCGGGACGTTCCGCTCCGCAGCCCCCGCCGGGTGTCCGAACAGGTCCGCGGCGAGCTTCTCCTCCGGGACCCCCGCGCAGTAGACGGGAACGAAGAGGCCGGCGGAACGGGAGCTGTTGAAATGGATGAAGCGCGCGAAGAAGCTCCGCCCGGTTCCGCGCTCGCCGACGAGAAGCACGGGGTCGTCGGTGCTCCCGAGCCCCTGAAGGGACTCGATGAGATGTCCGATCGCGGGGCTGTCCCCGACGACGGAATGGATCTGGTAGTCGCCGCGGATCTCGGCCTTGAGGAACTGGTTCTCCCGGGTCAGCCGGCGCTGCTCGTACGCCTTCTCCGCGAGGTGCAGCATCTCCTCGAGCCGGAGGGGCTTCACCAGGTAATGGAACGCCCCGCCGCGCATCGCCTCGATGGCGGTGTCCGCGGTGGCATACCCGGTCATGAGGATCACCTCCACGTCCGGGTGGATCTCCTTGGCGGCCCGCAGCAGGTCGATCCCGCTGTCGCCGGGCATGACGAGGTCGGTCAGGATGACGTCGAACCGGCCCCGCTCTAGGAGGTCGATTCCTTCCGTCCCGGAGCCCGCCTCGGTGACCTCCCACCCCTTGTCGCGGAGCACCGTCGCGAGAAGGGTTACGATCGCCGGCTCGTCGTCGACCACGAGGATCCGTTTCATTTCACGGTTTCCTCCGGGAGACCGCCCAGTAGATGGCGCCGCCGCCGGCGGCCACGATGACCAGAAGGGACGCCACTTCGAGATTCCGGTACCGGGAGCGGCTCATCCGTTCCGCCGCGGCGCGTTCCTCGAAGGTTCCGGCCTTCGTGTTGTCCGTCGCGGCGCCGGCGGGA
>DASWBR010000267.1:0-1979 GCA_036390495.1 Candidatus Deferrimicrobiaceae bacterium
CCACGCCTCCGTGCGGGAGCACAAGCGGGCGGTCATCCGCCGGGCGATCGCGAAAGCGGGGGGGAGCAAGACGCGGGCCGCCGAGATCCTCGGGCTCTCGCCCACCTACCTCTCCCGGCTCATCCGCGTGCTCGGCGTGGAAGGGAAGGCGAACGGCACGGAGTAAGAGACGACGTTGAGCGGCCTGGCTAGCGGGGGGCTTCCTCCCCGCTCCGCCAACCGCAAGGCGCCGTCACCCTTCGTCGCGGGCGAGGTCGGTCTCGGTCGCCCCGGTGAGGGCGAGGAGCTCGTCGGGCGCGGAGACGAACATGTTGTTCGTCTCCCCGGCGGCGGGGTAGATCGTGCCGAACCGGCGGAGGGACCGGTCGAGGTAGACCGGGATTCCCGCGGGGAGGGCGACCGGGGAGACCGCGCCGACCGCGAAGCCGGTGTGGGCCGACACGTCTTCCGGCCCCGCCAGGCGCGCCTTCCTTCCGCCGCGCACCGCCCGGACCTTCTTCAGGTCCACCCGGCGGTCCCCGGAAATCACCACCACCACCGGGGCCTCGTCGACCATCAGCAGGATGGTCTTGGCGATCTGGCCGACTTCCACGCCGAGGTTCCGCGCGGCCAGCTCCGAGTTGTGGGTGGAATCGTCGAAGCGGTGAATCGTAACCTGCACCCCGTTGGACTCGAAGAACGCCCGGACCTCCCGCTCTCCCCGCGTGCTCATCTACGCGCCCCCTCGCCCCGGGAACCGCTCAATGGCACTGGTTGCAAAAACTTCCTCCGGTTCCCAACAGAAAATTCTGAAATCCGGTGGGATCGTGCACGGAATGACAACTCCCGCAGGTCATCCATCCATAGCTGTCGTATCTAACGGAGTTCTCGTACCAGGTGGGCGGGCGGATTCCCGACTTGTGTGCATCCCGGTAGATCTGCCCCGACCGGGTGACGTTGTCGATGGATGGGTGGCAGTCGAGGCAGAAGATGTCCAGCCGGACGATGGCGGGGTCGGGGGTCACGTCCTGCATGGAGATGTAGTGAAGAAGGGGGGTCCCGATGACGTTGGTGGAGGAGACTCCGAGAATTCGCCGGACGGGTCCGCCCGGGAACTCCTTCTCCGCCACGATCAACCATTTTCCCGGGGGCAACCCCGGGAAGCCGAACTCGCCGCACGCGGACGCCGTGGTGATCTCCTCCGCGATCGCCGTGGCGCCGTTGTCGGACGACGGCTGCACCGCACGGACGCCGATCCCCTCCAGCGAGTACAGGGCGTTCACGTCCAGGGTGGCGGTGCGGGTGGCGGCATCGTAAGACACAGCGGCGTTGGCGTCGAACGAGAGGACGCCCGCCAGGACAGACGGTGGTGGCGCCTCGGTGGTGAACCGCCAGGTGTAGGGACTCCCCAGCGGGTTCCCGGATGCGTCCCGGACGCCGGTGGTCACGGTGACTTCGTAGAGGGTGCCGTACTTCAGGCTCCCGGTCACCGGCACGCCCCCGCTCCGGATCGATATCGTGGAAAGCGTAATCGTCGCAGGGTCCATGTCCTTGCTGAAGGCGACCCGGATCGGGGCGTCCAGGGGGATGTCAGTCGCGTTGTTGACCGGCGTGACGGATACGATGCCGGCCGGTGCGGGGCCCGGACCGGGCCCGGAACCGGCAACCGGCTCGGCCCCGCCACCCCCCCCTCCCCCGCATCCTCCCGCGAGCAGGAGGGAGAGGGAGAGGAGTATCGTCGAAAGGACGGGAACTGTTTTCCGCATGGAGGTCCTGGTCATTCGTCGTGGACAAGGTTTTTTGGGACCCATTATAGCCGGACCTTCGGCCGGTTTGGCGTAAAATGGGGCATCCGGAGAGCGGAGGGGACGGATTTGCGGGCGGAGCACGGGACGTTCCTCGACCGGGTGATCGATTCGATGGCCAACGGCGTGATCGCCATCGACCGGGACGGGACGATCACCCTCTTCAACGAGGCGGCGGCACGCCTTCTCGGCGTG
>DASWBR010000268.1:0-14119 GCA_036390495.1 Candidatus Deferrimicrobiaceae bacterium
CGAGGAGGCCAAGGGGATGGAGACCACCCTCGAGATCGTCGAGGGGATGCAGTTCGACCGCGGCTACCTCTCTCCCTACTTCGTCACCGATCCGGAGCGGATGGAGGTCATCCTCGAGGATCCGTACATCCTCATCCACGAGAAGAAGATCTCCAACATGAAGGATCTGCTCCCGCTGCTCGAGCAGATCGCCCGCAGCGGCAAGCCGCTCCTCATCGTCGCGGAGGAAGTCGAGGGCGAGGCGCTGGCCACCCTCGTGGTGAACAAGCTCCGCGGCACGCTGAACGCCTGCGCCGTCAAGGCGCCCGGCTTCGGCGACCGCCGGAAGGCCATGCTCGAGGACATCGCGATCCTCACCGGCGGGAAGGCGATCGCCGAGGAGATGGGGATCAAGCTCGAGGCGGTCACCCTGACCGACCTCGGCCGCGCCAAGCGGGTGGTCATCGACAAGGACAACACCACGGTCATCGACGGGGCCGGGAAGAAGGCCGACATCGAGGGCCGCGTGAAGCAGATCCGGGCCCAGGTCGAGGAGACGACCTCCGACTACGACAAGGAGAAGCTGCAGGAGCGGCTGGCCAAGCTCGTGGGCGGCGTCGCGGTCATCAACGTCGGCGCGGCCACGGAGTCGGAGATGAAGGAGAAAAAGGCGCGCGTCGAGGACGCCCTCCACGCCACCCGCGCGGCGGTGGAGGAGGGGATCGTCGCCGGCGGCGGCGTGGCGTACATCCGGGCCGCCGTCGTACTGGACGGGATCAAGCTGGAGCACGACCAGCAGGCGGGCGTGGACATCGTCCGCAAGTCCCTCCTGGAACCCGCCAAGCAGATCGCGATCAACGCCGGCCAGGACGGCGGCGTCATCGTCGACAAGATCAAGAGCGGCAAGGGCAGCTTCGGGTACAACGCGGCGACCGAGGAGTTCGAGGACCTGATCAAGGCGGGGATCCTCGACCCGACGAAGGTGACCCGCGTGGCGCTGCAGAACGCTGCGTCGGTGGCGGGCCTGCTGATCACCACCGAGTGCGCCATCGCCGAGAAGCCCGAGGAGAAGAAGGAGATGCCTCCGATGCCCCCGGGCGGCGGCGGGATGTATTAAGCCGCGGGACGTCCCGCGGTCCGCTGAAACGGACGCTCCCCGGGGGGCATCCTCCCCCCGGGGAGCTTTTTCCATAAAAGGCAGCAGGGGGAGGAGGAGCGCCGTGCCCATCTACGAATACCGGTGCCGGAAGTGCGAGTCGGTCGTCGAGCGGATCCAGGGGCTGAACGACAGGCCGCTTTCGAAGTGCCCCTCGTGCGGGGGGAAGGTGGAGCGCCTGATGTCTTCCGGGGCGTTTCACCTGAAGGGGAGCGGCTGGTACGCCACGGACTACGCCGGCAAGGGGAAGAAGCCGGAGGCGTGCCCCGCCGCCGGAAGCGACGCCGGCCCGGCGTGTGCCGCGTGCCCGAAGGCGTCCGGGGAGTGAACTCCATCCGCCCGGAGGCGACCGAGTGGCCGCGAGACTGATCGACGGGAAGGCCATCGCGGCGTCCGTCCGCGCGGACGTCCGGGAAAAGGTCACCGGGCTCGCGGCGCGAACGGGCGTGCGGCCCGGGCTGACCGTGGTCCTGGTGGGGGAGGACCCCGCCTCGCAGGTGTACGTCCGCAACAAGGGGAAGGCCGCCGTGGAGGCGGGGATCGAATCCCGCCAGATCGACCTCCCGGCGTCCACCCCGGAGAAGGAACTGCTCGACCTCATCGCGCGGCTGAACGCCGACGGCGCCGTCCATGGCATCCTCGTACAGCTACCGCTTCCGGACCACATCGACGAGGCGAAGGTGATCGAGGCGATCGCGCCGGGGAAGGACGTGGACGGCTTCCACCCGATGAACGCGGGACGCCTCTTCACGGGGGGAACGTCGTTCCTGCCGTGCACCCCGTACGGGATCCTGAAGATGCTCGACCACGAGAAGGTGGAGCTCAAGGGAAAACACGCCGTCGTGGTGGGGCGGAGCAACATCGTCGGCAAGCCCGCCGCCATGCTCCTGCTGTCGCGCCACGCGACCGTCACGATCTGCCACTCCCGCACAGTGGACCTTCCCTCCGTCGTCCGGACCGGGGAGGTCGTGGTGGCGGCGGTGGGCCGCGCGGAGATGATCCGGGGATCCTGGATCCGGCCCGGGGCGGTGGTGATCGACGTCGGGATGAACCGCAACGCCGCGGGGAAGCTGTGCGGCGACGTCGCCTTCGACGAGGCGAAGGAGGTGGCGGGGGCGATCACTCCCGTCCCCGGCGGGGTGGGCCCGATGACGATCGCAATGCTCCTCCAGAACACCTACGAGGCGGCGCTCCGCAGCACCGGGGGACGGTAGACCGTGCGGCCCCCGGCGGACCGCCGGTTCTCCCGCTCCCACGTGTGGGCGCAGCGGGGCGAACTGGGCGACGTGCGCGCCGGCCTCACCCACGTGCCCGGGGCGTTCCTGGGGGACGTGGTCTCCGTCGAGCTCCCGCCCCCGCGGACCGAGGTTTCCGCCGGGGAGCCGATCGGCCTGGTGGAGTCGTCCTCCACCGTATTCGAGCTCCTCTCCCCGATCTCCGGCACCGTGGTGGACGTCAACGGGGACGCCGGCGCGGTCCCCCGGAAGGTGACGGAGGACCCGTACGGGGAAGGTTGGCTCGTTTCGATCCGGCCCGCGGACCCGGGGGAACTCGACGGCCTGCTGGGCCCGGAGGAGTACGAGCGGTTCGCCGGGGAGGCCTGAGCCGGGGGCCGGGTCAACGCAATATCCGCAGCGCGCCCCCGTGGATGTAGAGGAACCGGCCGCGGATCATCAGGCTCGGGATCTTGTAATCCGCCGGGATCGGGTCGAAAGGTGAGGCCATCCGGATGGAGCGCATCGCCTCGTCGTCCAGGACCTTGTAGCCCGATCCCCGGATCAGCGTGACCGATTCCAGCCTCCCGCTCCGGGCGATCACGAAATCCACCTGCAGCTCCCCCTCGATCCCCGCCGCCGCCGCCTCGTACGGGTATTGCCACACGAGCTCGATCTTCCGCTTGATCGACGCGAAGTAGGAGATGTACTGGATCTCCGGGGCGTTCAGCGGCGTCAGCCGGAAGCCGCTTCCCGTCTCCTCGGTGACCCCCTCCTTTTCGGACGGTTTCCCGCCGGTCCCCACCGCGCTCCCGGACGTCCCCCCCTCCCCGCGTCCCCCGGGCTCCTGCCGGGCCATCACCATCTTCCCGAGCGAAGGGGTCAGGTCGCGCAAGGTCCGGGAGGGACCCGGTCCCGGCGACCCCTTGCCGGCCGGTCCGGGAGCCGGGGGTTCCCTGGCGGGGGGCGTCTGCTTCGTCTCCCCCTTTCCCGGGGAGCCCGGGCCTTCTCTCCCCGCGGGGCCGACGGTCTCCTTCGCCTCCGGCGGCGGCTCCTCCTTCGGCCGGGAGGGCGGAAACGTCTTCTCGGGCGGAAGGTCCGGCTTCACGGGGAGGTCCGGGACCCGCCCCTGGAGGATCCGCTCCGGGGGCAGTTCCGGCTTCGTCTCCGGGGCCGGGGACCGCACGGGCGGGGGCCGCACGGGAGGGGGCCTGCGGCCCTCCAGGGCTCCCGGGCGGGGGGGGAGGAAATCGGTGGTGCGCGGAATGTCCGCCAGGTCGACCACCATCACCTCCTCGGGGCGCGGGAGCATGGAAGGGTACAGGTACGCCAGCACGAGGACGAGGATGTGCAGCAGCACGGATAGGACCGCGCAGGTGAGGAGCAGCCGGCGTGAAGGCATGGCGTATAATTATAGCAACCCATGATCCCGATCCGCGACACGATCCCCTCCTCCCGCGTCCCCCTGGTCAATTACGCGCTGATCGGCGCAAACGTCCTCGTGTTCCTATACCAGCTCTCCCTCGGGGAGAGGCTCTTCCCCTTCATCGAGCGGTACGCGGTGATCCCCGCCAGGCTGCTCGGGGACGGCATCCCTCCCCCGGGGGAGCTGTTCACCCCCGTGACGGCCATGTTCCTCCACGGGGGATGGCTGCACATGCTGGGGAACATGCTCTACCTGTACATCTTCGGGGACAACGTGGAGGACACGCTCGGGCACGGGGCGTATCTGGCCTTCTACCTCTTCTGCGGCGTGGCGTCCTTCGCCGCGCAGGTGCTCTTCCACCCGGATTCCGCGGTCCCCAACCTCGGCGCATCCGGCGCGGTCGCCGGGGTGCTCGGCGCCTACTTCGTCCGGTTCCCCCGCGCCCGCGTTGTGACGCTGCTCCCCCTCTTCGTGATCTTCACGCTGGTGGAGATACCGGCGGTGGTCTTCCTGGGGCTCTGGTTCCTCTTCCAGTTCCTCAGCGGGGCGGCCTCCCTCGGGCGGGCATCCGCCACCTCGGGGGGCGTGGCCTGGTGGGCGCACATCGGCGGGTTCGTCGCCGGCGCGATCCTCATGCTGGCGATCGCCGGGTCCCGGCGGCTCTCCCGCGGCCTGACATAGCGCTTGACACGGGCGCGCCTTTCGGGGTTAATGAAACCAATCCGGATGTGCTTCCAACCGGCGTTTTTCCGGGCTTCCCGGGAAACCTATAAAACTTTCAGGAGGGGCGGCAGATGACGAAGGCGGAACTGGTCGAGGCGGTTCGCGAGGGAGCGGGCATCGGCAAGGGACAGGCGGAGGAGGCCGTCGAGGCGTTCCTCGGCGCCATCACGAAGTGCCTGAAGAAGGGCGACAAGCTGACCCTCACCGGGTTCGGGACGTTCAGCGTCAGCAACCGCAAGGCCCGCACGGGGCGGAACCCGCAGACCGGCGAGGCCATCAAGATCAAGGCGGCCAAGGTCCCCAAGTTCTCCGCCGGCAAGGCCCTGAAGGAAGCGGTCGGCGGGAAGAAGAAGTAGCGCGCCCCTCGTTGCGGCTTCGATAGATTCCGCGCCCCGGCCGGCCCATAAGGCGGCCGGGGCGTTTCTCTTTGGAGGCGCCCATGTTCCTGCGGATCCTGCTCCCCTCCGACTTTTCCGACTGCTCCGCGGAGGCGGCCCGCGCGGCGGGCCGCCTGGCCGGATTGTTCGGCGCCCGCCTGACGGTCCTCCACGTTCTGGACGAGCCGGCGGCCCTCGACCCGATGTTCCGCGGGGAGGTGCCCCTGGAACTGCTCCGCGGGAGAATGGAGCAGTACGCGCGGGAAGGGATGGAGGCGTTCGTTGCCGCCCAGTTCGGGGGGGTGGAGAATGTGGAGACCCGGATCGCCTCCGGCGTCCCGTACCGGGAGATCCTCCGGGAGGCGCGGGAAACCGGGGCGGACCTGATCGTCATCGGGACGCACGGCCGCACGGGCGTCGAGCACGTGATCTTCGGGAGCACGGCGGAGAAGGTGGTCCGGATGGCGCCTTGCCCGGTCCTCACGATCCGCCAGGGAGGCAAGGAGTTCGTTCATCCCTAACGGGATTCAGCACACGGAGGAGGTTCGCGGCATGACGATGATCGTCGACGTGCACGGAAGGCAGGTGCTGGACTCCCGGGGAAACCCGACCGTGGAGGTCGAGGTGCTCCTCGAGTCCGGCGCGGAAGGGCGCGCCATCGTTCCTTCCGGGGCCTCGACGGGGACCCGCGAGGCGGTGGAGCTGCGGGACGGCGACCCGAAGCGGTACCTCGGCAAGGGCGTCACGAAGGCGGTGCAGAACGTCAACAAGGTGATCGCGCCGAAACTCATCGGGCTCGACGCGGTCGAGCAGGTCCGGATCGACCGGCTCCTGGTCGGCCTGGACGGCACGGAGAACAAGGGGAAGCTCGGCGCCAACGCGATCCTGGGGGTCTCGATGGCGGTGGCCCGCGCGGCGGCGGACGCGTGCGGCCTCCCCCTGTACCGGTACCTGGGGGGCGTGGGCGGCTGCTCCCTCCCGGTTCCGATGATGAACATCCTGAACGGCGGCTCCCACGCGGACAACAACGTGGACATCCAGGAGTTCATGGCGATGCCCGTCGGGGCGAAGTCGTTCTCCGAGGCCCTCCGGATGGGGGTGGAGACGTTCCACCACCTGAAGAAGGTGCTCAAGGGGAAGAAGCTGAACACGAACGTGGGGGACGAGGGCGGATTCGCCCCCTCGCTCCGCTCGAACGCCGAGGCGATCGAGGTGATCCTCGAGGCCGTCACGCAGGCCGGGTACCGGCCCGGGAAGGAGATCGGCATCGCGCTGGACGCCGCCGCATCCGAGTTCGGCGAGAAGGGGAAATACATCTTCCGGAAATCGGACGGCTCGAAGCGGGACGCGGCGCAGATGGTGAAGTTCTACGAGGACCTCTGCCGCCAGTACCCGATCCTCTCCATCGAGGACGGCTTCTCCGAGGACGACTGGGACGGCTGGAAGATGTTCACGGAGGCGATGGGAAAGAAGATCCAGATCGTGGGGGACGACCTCTTCGTCACGAACCCGAAGATCCTGCGCAAGGGGATCGAGCGCGGGGTGGCCAACTCGATCCTCATCAAGCTGAACCAGATCGGCACGGTGACGGAGACGATCGAGTCGATCGAGATGGCCAAGCGCGCCGGCTGGACGGCCGTGGTGTCCCACCGGTCCGGCGAGACCGAGGACAGCACGATCGCGGACCTCGTCGTAGGCCTCTCGACGGGACAGATCAAGACGGGTTCTGCGTCGCGCACCGACCGGATGGCGAAGTACAATCAGCTGCTCCGGATCGAGGAGGAGCTAGGGGAGGCGGCCCGGTTCGACGGGCGAGGAGTGTTCTATAATATCTGAGATGAAACGCCGTCCCGTCGCGCTGATCATCCTGGACGGCTGGGGCTACCGCGAGGAGGCGGAAGGGAACGCGGTGGCGCTGGCCGACACCCCGTTCTTCGACGGGCTGTGGGCGAGCTACCCGAGGACGCTCCTGCACGCCTCCGAGGAGCGGGTCGGGCTTCCGGCGGGGCAGATGGGGAATTCCGAGGTGGGTCACCTGAATCTCGGCGCGGGCCGGGTGGTGTACCAGGACCTCGTCCGGATTTCGAAGGCGATACGGACGGGGGAGTTCTTCCGCAATCCGGTTCTCCGCGCGGCGATGGACGCCGCGCGGGACCGCGGGAAGGCGCTGCACCTGGCCGGCCTCCTCTCGGACGGCGGGGTCCACTCCCTGCACACCCACCTCTACGCCCTCCTCCGGATGGCGAAGGAACGCGGGGTGCCGAGGGTGTTCGTGCACGCCCTGTTCGACGGCCGGGACACGCCGCCGGACAGCGGGATCGGGCACCTGCGGGCCCTCCTCTCGGAGGCGCGGGAGATCGGGACGGGGGAGGTGGCGACGGTCATCGGCCGGTACTACGCGATGGATCGGGACAACCGGTGGGACCGGGTGGAACGGGCGTACCGCGCGATGGTGCGGGGAGAGGGGAAACCGTTCCCGGATCCCGTCGCGGCGGTCGCCGCGTCGTACGCCGACGGGAAGACCGACGAGTTCATCGAGCCGGCGGTGATCGTCCGGGACGGCGCCCCGGTGGGGCGGATCTCCCCGGGGGACTCCCTGGTGTTCTTCAACTTCCGGGCGGACCGCGCCCGGGAGATCACCCGGGCGCTGACCCAGGAATCGTTCGACCGGTTCCCGCGGACGGAACGGCTCGACCTCTCGTACGCCTGCATGACCGCCTACGACGAGACGTTCGGACTCCCCGTTGCATTCCCTCCCCAGACGCTCGACAACATCCTGGCCCGGGCGCTGGCGGACGCGGGACGGAAGAACCTGCGAATCGCGGAGACGGAGAAGTACGCCCACGTGACGTACTTCTTCAACGGCGGCGAGGAGACGGTCTATCCCGGCGAGACGCGGGTCCTCATCCCCTCCCCGTCGGTGCCCACCTACGACCTGATGCCCGAGATGAGCGCCTACGAGGTGACGGAGCGGGCGGTGGCGGAGGTCGGCTCGGGGAAGCACGACCTGATGATCCTCAACTTCGCCAACGGGGACATGGTGGGGCACACGGGGGTCCTGCCCGCGGCGATCCAGGCGATCGCGGCCGTGGATCGCTGCCTGCAGCGCGTGGTGGAGAAGGTGTGGGAGGCCGGAGGGGTTGCCCTGGTGACCGCCGACCACGGGAACGCGGAGCAGATGATCGACCCGCGGACGGGGGGGCCCCACACGGCCCACACCACGAACCGCGTGCCCCTGGTGTTCGCCGACCCGGAAGCCCGCGGCGCCAGGCTGCGCGAGGACCGGGCGCTGGAGGACATCGCCCCGACGATCCTCAATCTCCTGTCGGTCCCGGTGCCCGCCGAGATGACCGGCACGGACGTCCGGGAGGCTTAGGTGGCCGAGACCCCGCGGAAGCGCAGGATTCTCGTGGTCAGCAACGACCCGGCGGTGCGGGACATGCTGGCGAGCCTCCTCGCCGAGGAGGGGTACCACGTGGCGCTGGCCGCGTCCGGCACCGAGGCGCTCAAGATCGCGTCGAACTCGTCCCTGGACGACACCCTGGTCGAGCCGTTCCTCCCCGACTACTCCGGGGTGGAGTTCAAGCGGCGCCTCTCGCGCGTCTCGCCGCAGACCCGCGTGGTCGTTCTCTCCTCCTTCACCAGGATCCGCAGTTCCGACGACGTCCTGCGGTTCGGTTCCTCCGACTTCATCCTCGACCAGCGGGAGATCCTCGACCTTCTCCGCGCGCAGGGGGAGGTGGCCCCGGCGGTCCCGGCGACGGCCCCGCCGGACGACCGGATGAAGCGGTGCCTGATCGAGACGATCGACATGATGGTGGGGCTCCTGGAGATCCACGACCCGTTCTTCGGGGGGAACTCCCACATCACGATGGAGTACGCCCGCGCCGTGGCCGAGGAGATGAAGCTCTCCCCGGAGACGATCGACGAGATCGTCGTGGGGTCGCTCCTCCACGACATCGGGCGGGTGGGGATCAAGAGCGACATCCTGGCCAGCCGGGGGGAGTTCTCGGAGTCGGAACGGAAGAAGATCCGGACCCACTGCGAGAACGGGGCGAAGATCATCGAGGCGATCGACTTCCCCTGGAAGGTGAAGCCGATCATCTTCCACCACCACGAGCGGTACGACGGGAAGGGGTACCCCAGCGGGCTGAAAGGGCGGGAAATCCCGATCGGCGCCCGCATCCTGGCGGTGGTGGACGCCTTCGCGGCGATGACTGCGACCCGGCCGTACCGGGATCGCACCCTCTCGAAGGAGGAGGCGATCCTGGAGCTCCACAAGAACGTGGGGACCCAGTTCGACCCCGAGGTGGTGGAGGTGTTCACCTCGGTCGTGGACCGGAAGTTCCACTTCCGGGGGATGGGGGCCAAGCCGAGGATCCTGATGGTGGACGACGAGGTGGATTACCTCACGCTCCTCAAGCTCAAGCTCGTGAACGAGGGGTTCGACGTCACGGCCACCGACAACGCGGAAGAGGCGCTGGCGTCCATGGAGAAGGCGACCCCGGACCTTGTGGTCGCCGACGTGCTCATGCCGGGGATGGACGGCGTCACCATGTTCCGGAAGATGCGCGAATCGGGCGCGGCGTACGCCGAGATCCCCCTCCTCTTCATCAGCGCGAAGGACGACCTGCAGACGAAGGTCGACGCGCTCCACCTGGGAGCCGAGGACTACCTCGTCAAGCCGGTGGACCTGAAGGAGCTCGCGGCGCGGATCCGCAACATCATCCGCCGCGACGTGAAATGGCGGAAGGGCACCACGGGCGCCGGGACGTCCACCGGCGTGGTCGGGGACCTCAAGAACCTCAGCATCCCCGACATCGTCCAGACGCTCCACCTCGGCCTGAAGACCGCCTGCGTCCGCGTCCAGGGGAAGGCGGGGGAGGGGCGGATCTGGTTCGAGAACGGCCGGATCCGCCACTGCGAGCTGGGGGAGCGCTCGGGGGAGGCGGCCTTCTACGAGATGCTGCGCTGGCAGGAGGGGCCGTTTGTCATCGCCCACGGGCAGAACACCAAACTCCGGACGGTCGAGATGGACGAGATGCAGCTGATGATGGAAGGGCTGCGGCGGCTCGACGAGGAGAAGAGAGAGCGGACGAGATGACCCTGTTCAGCAGGGATCGCAGAAAAAAGGAGCGTTCGCATCCCGTGGCCACAGTCGTCTTCACCGTACGCAGCGGGAAGGACCCGAAGAGGGTGTCTTCCCCCGTCACCGGCACCGTCCGGGATTTCTCCCCCTCCGGCATGTCCGTGGTCACACCGCGGATCGCCCCGGACGGGCTCCACATCATGTACGACACCCTGATGACCTCGCGGAACCACATCGACGCCACGATCCTCCCCACGGGGAAGCCCCCCATCCGCGTGCAGGGCTTCGTGGTATGGTTCCGCGGGACCGACAGCCCGCCCGGCTCCTACATCTTCGGAATGCAGTTCGAGAAGGAGGCCCCCGGCATCGAGGAGCTCCGACTCCCCGGCCGGGAGCCGCCGGAAGGTTGAGCCCGGGGGCGGAATCGCCTATACTGTGAGTTTTCCGCACTTTCCCGTGGTGTGCGAGAGTGGCGGAATGGCAGACGCGCCGGACTTAGGATCCGGTGGGCAACCGTGAGGGTTCAAGTCCCTCCTCTCGCACCAGGACACAACGCGGCATCTTGAGAATAACCGACAGGGGTGGCAGGGGACGATGAAGACGCAGGTGGACGCCGTCTCGGGCGTCGAACGGAAGATTACGGTCGAGATTCCGGCAGAGGAGGTTTCGCGCCGGGTGGAGCAGGAGTTCGTCGAACTCCGGAAGATGGTGCCCCTCAAGGGGTTCCGGAAGGGGAAGGCGCCGATGGAGATGGTGAAGCGCCTGTTCCGGGACTCCGTGGAGGGGGAGCTCGCGGAGCGCCTCGTCAAGGAGTCCCTGGCCGACGTGGTGAGGGAGAAGGAGCTCCGGGTCCTCTCCCTGCCGAACGTGGACCACGGGAAAGTGACGGAGGGGAAAGATTTCGTCTTTTCCGCGACCGTGGAGGTCGTCCCCGAGGTGGATCCGGCGGGCTACAGGGGGATCCCCGTCGTGCGGGAGAAGGTCGCCGTCACGGACGAGGAGGTGGAGGCGGCGATCGGGAGGCTTCGGGAATCGTACGCCCAGTACCATCCCGTGGAGGGGCGGGGGGCGGCGGAGTCGGACCTCGTGGAGTTCGCCTTCACGGCGACCGCGGGCGGCGAGACGGTGGACCGGAACGATTCCGTCGCGGTGCTGCTCTCCGGCGGGGTTCCCTTCGGGGCCGACTTCGAGGCCCGGATGATGGGCGTGGCCCCGGGCGACGCCCGGGCGTTCGAGGTTTCCTTCCCGGCGGATTACCAGAACCCGAAGTACGCCGGGAAGACCGTGGCCTTCGAAGTCAAGGTGTCCGGTGTGCGGGAGAAGAAGCTCCCGGAGCTGGACGAGGAGTTCGCGAAGAACTTCGGCGACGTGGCCGGCCTCGACGACCTGAAGGGGAAGATGCGGGCGCGCCTGCTCGCGGAGGCGGAGGAGCGGTCGCGGCACCGGGCGGAGGAGGACATCCGGAAGGGGCTGGTGGAGCGGAACGCCTTCGAGGTGCCCGGGACGCTCGTGAAGCGCCAGACTGCCGCAATGATGACGGACACCTTCCAGCGTCTGGCGGCCCAGGGGGTGGACCTGAAGAAAGTGAACATGGACGTCGATAAGATGTCCGGGAGGTTCGCACCCAACGCCGAGCGCATGGTGCGCGTGAGCCTGCTCCTCGACGCGATCGCGAAAAAGGAAAACCTCGACGTGGCGTTCTCCGAGATCGACGCCGAGATGAAGGCGATGGCGGAGGCCGGCGGGATGGAGTACGGGAAGGTCCGCGAGATGTACAGCTCCGAAGAGCGGATGGACGCGCTCCGCGACCGGCTCCTGGAGCGGAAGGTGATGGCCTTCCTGCTGGAAAAGGCCGAAGTGAGGGAGGGGGCGCCCGAATGAACCTGGTTCCCATCGTCGTCGAACAGACCAGCCGGGGAGAGCGCTCGTACGATATCTACTCCCGCCTCCTGAAGGACCGGATCGTCTTCATCGGCAGCCCCATCGACGACGACATTGCCAACCTGGTGATCGCCCAGCTCCTGTTCCTCGAGGCCGAGGATCCGGACAAGGACATCAACCTGTACATCAACTCCCCAGGGGGAGTCGTCACGGCGGGCATGGCGATCTACGACACGATGCAGTTCATCAAGCCGCCGGTGGCCACCGTCTGCCTCGGGCAGGCGGCATCGATGGCGGCCGTGCTGCTCGCCGGCGGGGCCCCGGGAAAGCGGACCGCCCTCCCCAACGCCCGGATCCTCATCCACCAGCCCATGGGAGGCACCCGCGGGCAAGCATCGGACATCAAGATCCAGGCGGAGGAAATCCTCAGGCTCCGCGAGCACTTGAACACGATCCTGTCCCAGCACACCGGGCAGGCGCTCGAGCGGATCTCCGCCGATACCGAGAGGGATTACTACATGTCGTCGGAGCAGGCGAAGGCGTATGGTATAATCGACCAGGTGGTGGCCAAGCGGGGCGCGGCCCCGAAACCCCTGGTCGACTGACGGAGGCCTCCTTGACCCGGAAATTCAACGACAAGGCGAACCTGCTGGTCTGTTCCTTCTGCGGGAAGGCGCAGAACGAGGTGCGCAAGCTCATCGCGGGCCCCACGGTCTACATCTGCGACGAGTGCGTCGAACTGTGCAACGACATCATCTCCGAGGAATACGAAGTCGAGGGGAGCCTCGAGGAGAAACGCCGCCGCCTTCCCAAGCCCGCGGAAATCAAGAAGACGCTGGACGAGTACGTGGTCGGGCAGGAGCGGGCGAAGAAGATCCTCTCCGTCGCCGTCTACAACCATTACAAGCGGATCGAGGCACGCACTACCGACGGGGTGGAGCTGCAGAAGTCGAACATCCTGCTCCTGGGCCCCACCGGGAGCGGGAAGACCCTCCTCGCCCAGACGCTGGCGCGCATCCTCAACGTGCCGTTCACTATCGCGGACGCCACCACCCTCACCGAGGCGGGGTACGTCGGCGAGGACGTCGAGAACATCATCCTCGCCCTGCTGCAGGCCGCCGACTACGACGTGGAAAAGGCGCAGCGGGGGATCGTCTACATCGACGAGATCGACAAGATCGCCCGGAAGTCCGAGAACCCCTCCATCACCCGGGACGTCTCCGGCGAGGGGGTCCAGCAGGCGCTGCTGAAGATCCTCGAGGGGACGATCGCGAACGTACCGCCCAAGGGCGGGCGGAAGCACCCCCAGCAGGAATTCATCAAGGTCGACACGACGAACATCCTGTTCATCTGCGGCGGCGCCTTCGTGGGGCTTGAGGGGATCGTGGAGCGGCGCACGGCGAAGAAGACGATGGGGTTCGGCGCCGACATCGTCTCCCGGACCGAGCGGAACCTGGGGAAGCTCCTGGAGCTCACCCAGCCGGAGGACCTGATCCGGTTCGGCCTCATCCCCGAGTTCGTTGGCCGCCTCCCCGTGCTCGCCACGCTGCACGAGCTGAACGAGGACGCGCTGGTGCAGATCCTCACCCGACCGAAGAACGCCCTGGTGCGGCAGTACCAGAGACTTTTCGACTTCGAGAACGTCAAGCTCGAGTTCACCGAGGGCGCCCTGCACCGCATCGCGCAGCAGGCCATCGAGCGGAAGGCGGGGGCCCGGGGGCTCCGGTCCATCCTCGAGCACATCATGCTCGACGTGATGTACGAGATCCCCTCCCAGAGCAACATCAAGAAGTGCATCGTCACCGAGGACGTGGTCCAGGGGAAGGTCCCACCGGAGATCGTTCAGGGGAAGAAGGCGGAGCTCGCCTGACCGGCGGGCCGGCCCGCGCCCGATGGACGACCGGAAAAAGATCCTTCCGCTCCTCCCCCTGCGGGACATCGTCGTCTTCCCGCACATGGTGGTCCCCCTGTTCGTCGGGCGGGACAAGTCCATCGCGGCCCTCGAGGCGGCCCTCTCGTTCGACCGGCTGATCTTCCTCTCCTCGCAGATCGACCCGTCCACGAACGATCCCGAGGAGGACGAGATCCACCGGATCGGGACGGTCAGCCACATCATCCAGCTGCTGAAGCTCCCCGACGGCACCGTGAAGGTTCTGGTGGAGGGGCGGCAGCGCGCGCGGATCCTGCACTACCTGCCCAACGACAGGTATTTCCAGGTCAGCGTCGAGGAGGCGTTGGCGATCCCGTTCTCGGGGCCCCGCGCCGAGGCGATGG
>DASWBR010000269.1:0-1805 GCA_036390495.1 Candidatus Deferrimicrobiaceae bacterium
TGAAATGCATGGAGGCGATCGGCAGGGCCGTGCCGGGCGCCATCGTCGGGGCCGGAACGGTCCGCAGCGTCGCCGACGCCCGGTCCGCGAAGGACGCCGGGTGCGCGTTCGCGGTGAGCCCGGGGTACACCGGCGACATCGGCCAGGCGTGCCGCGGGATCGGCCTCCCCCTGCTGCCCGGCGTCGCAACCGCCGGTGAGGTCATGGAGGCCAACGCCGACGGATATTATTTCCTCAAGTTCTTTCCCGCGACGGCGGCGGGCGGCATCCCGATGCTCCAGGCGATGGCCGGCCCCTTTCCCGACGTGGCGTTCTGCCCCACCGGCGGCATCACCGTCGAGACGGCGCCGCACTACCTCGCGCTCCCCAACGTCGCGGTGTGCGGCGGCTCGTGGCTCACGCCGGCCGACGCCGTGGCCTCGAAAGACTGGACCCGCATCACCCGGCTCGCAAAACAGGCGAGCGCCCTGCGTCTTTGAAAAGACCCCTCCGGAGGTATTCATGGCTGCCGGATCCGACACGCTGAACGACCGGACGATCCTTTCCCTCGTACGCGACGCCTCCGGGGAGGCCCGCGAGAATCTCGCGTGGCTGCGGGCCCAGATGCCCCCCATCTTCTTCGTCACCTCCCGGGAGGAGCCGGAGAAGATCGCCACCCTGTGCCTCGGCCTGCGGCGCCTCACCGAAAACCGGTACCTCTTCCTTTCGGACAAGCCCGGCGAGACGATGGTCGCCCGCCTGAACGTCCCCGGGTCGATCTACGAGGCAGTCCAGCTCCTGGAGGCCCGGGAGATCTCCCACGCCGAGATCTCCCACTCCTACGCCCCGGTCCCGGGGGCGGACCGCGAGCTCGAGATCCAGCGGTACGAATTCGACCGGAAGGGCGAGTCGGAGATCGCCGCCGCGAGGGAAGTCGACATCCCCCCGGAGATCCGGCGCGGGATCCGGAAGGCGCTCGGGACATTCTCCCCGCCGGTGCCGGCGCAGGAGGCGGAAAAGCTTCTCCGGACCCTGTGGCTCAACAACGAGCGGTACGTGCGCCTCTCCCCACCGCGAAGGGTCGCCCGGGTCCTCTGGCTCTTCCACCAGGGGCGAAGCCACGCCGGGATCTTCCTCGACATGGAGAAGGCCGAGGCCGAGAACGTGGTGGAGCGGGAGGAGAGCCGGGTCCTGTTCGCCGTGGCGAACCCTCCGCAGCGGGACTTCCTCGCCCAGATCATGGAGGTGTTCAACCGTCTGGACCTCGGCGTCCGGCGCGCCTACACGATGACGATCTCCACGGGGGTGCACCCGTACTTCCTGGGCACCTTCTACGTCCGCCGGAGGGGCGGCGGGCTGCTCGAGAAGGATTCGGCCCTCTACCGGCAGCTCCGGCGGGAGCTGTACAACACCCAGATCCTGGCCACCGAGAGCCCCACGTACCGGGACTTCGTCCTGAAGCGGCTGATGACGGGGGAGGAGGCGTCCCTCGTCAACGCCTTCGTCGGCTTCGCCCACACCAACCTCGCCCACAACCAGCCGCACACCTACACCTACGAGGACGTCATCCGAGCGTTCCACACCCACCCGGAGATGGCGCTGCAGCTCGCACGCCTGTTCGAGCTGCGCTTCGATCCGGACGTCGCGGACCGCGAGACCGCATACGGGAAGGCGCTGGAAGAAGCCACCCGGGCCGTCGAGACGCACAACACGGGGCACAAGATGCTCGACGATTTCCGCCGGTCGGTCTTCCGGTGCACCCTGTTCTTCATCCGGCGGACCCTCAAGACCAACTTCTTCGTCCCGGAGAAGCACGCCCTCGCCTT
>DASWBR010000270.1:0-21649 GCA_036390495.1 Candidatus Deferrimicrobiaceae bacterium
CCCCGTGGGCGCTCCCCTGCCACCCCCAGTGCCACGGGAGGCCCACCTGGTGGACCGTCTTCCCGTCCACCGCGAAGGGGCGCATCCGGCGGGTGACCAGCGCCCGGGCCTCCACCTCTCCACGGGCGGTCCGTATCGTGACGTACTCCCCGTTCCGGATCCCCTTCTCCCCCGCCAGCTCCGGGGAGATCTCGCAGAACAGCTCGGGCATCAGCTCCGCCAGCCACGGGAGCCAGCGGCTCATGGTCCCTGTAAGGTGGTGTTCCGTCAGCCGGTAGGTGGACAGGACGATGGGGTATTCCGGATCCGCCGTCTTGTGGTACGGGTTCCCCTCCACCTTCCAGACCTTGGCCACCGGATTCGCCTGTTGCGCATACAAAGGGTTCTTCACCGGAGACTCGTACGGCTCGTAGTGGGTCGGGAGCGGCCCGTCCACCAGCCCCGCCGGCGCGAAGAGCCACGCCTTGCCGTCCGCCCGCATGATGAAGGCGTCGTTCCCCGAGAGCCAGTCGAACCCCAGGGCGAGGTCCTTCCCCCGGAACGTCGGCGGCTTCGTCACCTGGAAGTCGATCCCCTCGCCGGACGGCGCGACCCACTTCCCGATGACCGGCCTCCCCTTGGGATCCTTCGTCCCGCTGTCCGCCGCGGGGTCCCAGTAGACAAGCTTCTTCCGCTCCGACCAGGGGCGCCCCGCCGCGTCCGCCGAGGCGCGGTTGTACATGATGTGGCGGTTCCCCGGCCAGGCGAATCCCCACCCCGGGGAGATCCACGCGTCCGCCTTTCGCGAGGCCGCCCGGTTCTTCCCCTCCTCCGGGACGACGCCGGTGTAGATCCACGCTCCGCACGCCGTGGAGCCGTCCTCCTTCAGGAGGGCGAAGGTCGGGAGCGGCTTCCCGTCCGCGACGGTGTACCCGTTGATTTCCTTCAGGATCCTGTATGCCGACGGCTCGTCCTTGACCCGCCATGCGGCGATTTCCCCGGGCTCCGGTTCGTACCCCCACGCCAGGTTCCGGATCGCCCAGTCCCGGGGGTTCGGCGATTCCTTGTACATCGCCTTCAGCCGCTTCCCGAGGTGGTACGTGAACCAGGAGTCGCTGCGCGCGTCGTCCGGCGGGTCCACCGCCTTGTCGTGCGCCTGAATCAGCCGCTGGGTGTTGGTGAAGGTCCCCTCCATCTCCGGAAGCGCGGCGGCGGGCAGGAAGAAGACCTCCGTCCGGATGTCCTTCGGGACCAGCTCGCCGGATTTCACCTCCGGCGAGTTCCGCCAGAAGGCGGCCGTCTCCGTCTCGAAGAAGTCGCGGACGACCATCCATTCCAGCTTCGCGAGCGCCTTCCGCTGAAGGCGCGCGTTCTGCCCCCCGACGGCGGGGTTCTGCCCCATCACGAGGAACCCGCGGATCTTACCCTCCGCCATGGCGAGGAACATGGGCATGTGGGAGTGGTCCCCGGTGATCTTCGGGTGGAAGTCGTATCCGTAGTCGTTCTCCGCCGTGGCGGCGTCCCCGAACTGCGCCTTGAGGTACGAGACGATGAACTTCGGGTAGTTCCCCCAGAAGCTCGTGGCCACCGGTCCCCCTTCCGTCACCACGAAATCCTTCAGGGTGTCGTGGGCTTTCCGGGCATCCGGCATGTTCAGGTATCCCGGGAGGGAGTGGTACAGGGTGGCGATGTCCGTGGAACCCTGGATCGTTGCGTGGCCGCGCAGGGCCAGCACCCCGCCGCCGGGCCGCCCGATGTTCCCCAGCAAAGCCTGGAGCATCGCCGCCGTCCGGATGATCTGAACGCCCACGGTGTGCTGCGTCCACCCCACCGCGTACGTGATGTTCGACGTCTTCTCCCGCCCGGAGTTCTGGAGGAGGGTCTCCGCGACCCGGAGGAACCCTTCCTTCGGGCAGCCGCACACCCGCTCCACCATCTCCGGCGTGTACCGGGAGAAGTGGCGCCGTACGACCTGGAGCACGCAGCGGGGATTCTTCATCGACGGGTCGGTCTTCGGACGTCCCGGGACCTTGCGGAGCAGCAGGTCGGAGAGGGTTTCGGGTTTGCCCGCAGGCGACGCCGGCGGCGGATTCCGCTGGTACGCCCAGCTGGCGTTGTCATACTTCTTCCCGTCGGCCGAAAGCCCCGAGAAGACCCCGCCGAGGTCCTCCGTGTCCTTATAGTCCGTGGAGACGAGCGTCGCCGCGTTGGTGAAGTTGACGACGTACTCCCGGAAGAACGGATCCTTGTTCCACCGTTCGCTCTCGAGGACGTACCGGATGATCCCGCCGAGGAAGACGATGTCGGTCCCCGCCCGGATCGGGACGTGGACGTCGCACACCGCCGAGGTGCGGGTGAATCGCGGGTCGACGTGCATCAGCACCGCCCCGTGCTCCGTCTTCGCCTTCAGCGGCCAGCGGAACGCCACGGGGTGGCACTCCGCCATGTTGGAGCCCATGATCAGGACCGCATCCGAGTTGGCCAAGTCGCGGGAGAAGGTGGTGGCGCCGCCGCGGCCGAATGTGACCCCCAGACCGGGGACCGTGGAGCTGTGTCATATCCGCGCCTGGTTTTCGACGAACACGACCCCCAGGGAGTGCATCAGCTTCTGGTGGATGTAGTTCCACTCGTTGTCCATCGTGGCGCCGCCCAGCGAGGCGACGGCATACGTGTTCATCACCCGCTTCCGGGTCGTCCCCCCTTTGCCGTCCGGCATCTCCTGGGACTCGTTGAACGCCGCGTCCCGCGCCGTCTTCACCCGCTCCGCGATCCGGTCCATCGCCCAGTCGAGCGGTTTTTCCTCCCACCGGTCGCTGCCGGGGGCACGGTATTTCACCTTCGTCCACCGCTGCGGGTTGACCGCAAGCTGGTACGCCGCGGCGCCCTTGGGGCAGAGCGTCCCCTCGTTGATCGGGGAGTCCGGGTTCCCCTGGATGTCGAGGATCTTCCCCGCCGCGGCGTCCACGGTGACGATCTGGCCGCACCCCACCGCGCAGTACGGGCAGATGCTGGGCACCTCCTTCCCCTTCTTGAGGGGAACCTCCTGCGCCTTCGCCTCCGCAGGCCGGGGGTCAACCCCCAGCGCGGCGAGCTCGGCCGCGACGGCCGTCCCCGCCACCCCCGCCGTCCCCTTCAGGAAGGCACGCCGGGTCATCTTCCCGCCGATTCGCTCCGCCATCCCCCTCCCTCCTTTCCCGGTGCCGCAGGCTCCGGCAGAAACGGCCACGCGATAAAAAAAAGGGCGGACCCTGTTCGGCCCGCCCCTTGCGATTTACCGCTGCGCGCGCTTTCCCCCGCGCGTCATTCTCGTCCACTCCCGCGACCGGAACGCCATGGCGCCCCCCGTCTGTGGGTTACAGAAGGAAATATACCACGGAACACGGCTCGGAACCCGCGCGAATGCGGGGAATCACCCCCTTCGGATCGGTGTGCCCCCAGGGAGATCCCGCAGCACCGACTCGGTGTGCTCGCCGAGCAGGGGGGGCGCAAGCCGGTACTCCACGGGCGTGCCGGAAAGCTTCAGCGGGGAGCCGATCAGCCGCACCTTCCCTGCGGACGGGTGGAGCATCTCCACGACCATGCCGCGATCCTTCGTCTGCGGGTCGCCGAACACGCGGTCCACCGTGTTGATGGGCCCCGCCGGGATCCCTTCCCTCCACAGGCTCGCGATCCAGAAGTCGCTTTCCTTCCGCCGGAAGACCTCTTCCAGCAGCGGGACCAGGTCGGCGCGGTTCCGGACCCGGTCCGGATTGGTGGCGAACCGGGGGTCCGAGGAGAGGCCGGGCTCCCCGGCGACCTCGCAGAACTTCCGCCACTGGCCGTCGTTCCCGATACCGACCGCGACGTACCGGTCGCTGGCCCGGAACACCTGGTACGGGACGATGTTGGCGTGTGCGTTCCCGAACCGGGCGGGCACTTCTCCCGAAACGAGGTGGTTGCTCCCCACATTGGCGAGCCAGGAGACCGCCGCGTCCATCAGCGAGAGGTCGATGTGCTGCCCCTCCCCCGTGCGGTCCCGGTGGCGCAGCGCCGCCAGGATCCCCACCGCGGCGTACAGCCCCGTGGTCAGGTCCACGGTGGCCACCCCCAGCTTCATCGGCTCGCCCTCCGGCTCCCCGGTGATGCTCATCAGGCCGCTCATCGCCTGAAGGATGAAGTCGTATCCTGCGAGGTCCCTGTACGGGCCCGTCTGGCCGTAGCCGGTGATGCTGCAGTAGACGATCCCCGGATTGATGGAACGGAGGTCCGGGTACGCCAGCCCCATCTTCCCCATCGCGCCGACGCGGAAATTCTCGACGAAGACGTCGCTCGCCGCGGCGAGCGCCCGGACCGCCTCCACCCCCTCCCGCGCCTTGAGGTCGATGGCGACGCTCTTCTTGTTCCGGTTCACGCAGAGGTAGTACGCGGACTCCCCGCCGGCGAACGGGGGGCCCCATTCCCGCGTGTCGTCCCCCCCGTCCGGACGCTCCACCTTGATCACCTCGGCCCCGAGGTCCCCCAGGATCATCGTGCAGAAGGGCCCCGCAAGCACCCGGGAGAGGTCGAGGACGCGGACACCCGCCAGCGGTCCGCTCACGAAGGCACCCCCTTCGGTCGCAGGATGGCTCTCCCCCGGATCAACTGGCTCGCGATCCCCGCCAGGCCCAGGGCCAACCCGATCCCGTCGGTGATCCAGCCGGGGATGATCAGCAGGAGCGCACCGGCGACAAACGCGGCACGCTCGATGAGCCTCGCCGGGATCAGGAAATGTCCGATGACCCCCGCCCCGAGGAAGACGATCCCGACCGTGGCGGTGATGGTGATCTGGACCGCCCCGAGGGGGGTGGTGTTGAGGAGCATCAGGGAGTTGTCGTAGACGAAGATGAAGGGGACGATGAAGCCCGCCAGCGCCAGCCGGACGGCGTTGAACCCGGTCTTCGTCGGGTCCGCCTTCGCGATCCCCGCGCCGGCGAAGGCCGCAAGCGCCACCGGCGGGGTAAGGTCCGCCAGCAGCCCGAAGTAGAAGACGAACATGTGCGCCACGAGCGGGGGAACCCCGAACACCGCGAGCGCGGGTGCGGCCATCGTGGAGGTGATGATGTAGGTCGGGATCGTGGGGACTCCCATCCCGAGGACCAGGGACGACAGCATCGTGAAGACCAGGGTGAGGAACATGTTCCCGTGCGCCAGGGATGTGATGGCGCTCGAGAGCTTGACCCCGAAGCCGGTCATCGTCGCCACTCCGACGACGATCCCGATCACCGCGCAGGCGATCGCCACCCCGAGCGCGCTGCGCGCCCCGTTGTGCAGGCTCTTCACCAGATCGAACAGCGTCAGGCGGGTCTCCGGACGGAAGAGGCAGAAAACCACGAGGAACCCGTGGAGGGCCAGGACCCCGTGGAGGTTGTACCGGTAGATCAGCGCGGCCCCCGCCGCCATCCCCGCCACGAGAACCGCCCGGTGGGCGGGCCCCGGGTGCGTCGCCCACAGCTTCTGGGCCATGATGAGCGCGATGGTGAGCACGATCCCGTAGAACCCCGCGAACATGGGGGTATACCCCGCCAGGAGCAGGTAGACCAGGGCGGTGAGGGGGACGAGGAGATACCAGCGGGCCGAGAGGACGCGGGAGAGCTTCGGCAGCTCCTCCCGCGACAGCCCGCGGAGCCCCGTCCTGCCCGCCTCGAAATGCACCATCACCCCGACCCCGAGGAAGTAGAGCACGGCGGGGATCGCGGCGGCCTTGCAGATCTCCACGTACGGGATCGCCAGGGTGTCCGACATGATGAACGCCACGGCGCCCATCACGGGGGGCATGATCTGCCCCCCCATGGAGGCGGTCGCCTCCACCGCCCCGGCGAAGTGGGCGCGGAAACCGGTCCGCTTCATGAGGGGGATCGTGAACGCCCCCGTGGTGACGACGTTGGCGATGGCCGACCCGTTGACCATCCCCAGGAGGCCGCTGGAGAAGACCGCGACCTTCGCCGGCCCCCCCTTCGTGTGCCCCACGACGCTCATCGCGAGGTCGGAGAAGAAGGAGATGATCCCCGCCTGCTCGAGGTAGGCGCCCAGGAGGATGAACAGGAAGATGTAGCTGGCGGAGACGCCCAGGGGGATGCCGAAGATCCCCTCGGTCGTGAGGTACATGTACTCCGCGATGTCCCGGACCGCGTACCCCTTGTGAGCGAACAGTCCCGGAAGGTGGGGACCGAAGAAGGCGTACAGCAGGAACACGGCGGAGAGGATCACCATCGGCAGCCCGATGATCCTGCGGCTGGCCTCCATGACGAAGAGGATGGAGGCGAAGGCCAGGGCGAGGTCCGTCGTCGACGGGATCCCCGCCCGGAGCACGATGTCCTGGTAGTCCCAGAAGATGTAGAGGCCGATGCAGGCCCCCGCGAGCGCCAGCAGCAGGTCGTACCACGGAACCGTTTCGGCCGTCGTCCTCTCCCTCGGCCGCACCGGGAAGAGGAGGAACGTGAGGGCCAGGATGAAGGCGAGGTGGATCGACCGCTGGACGTGGGCGTTCAGGAGCCCGAATCCCGCCGTGTAGAGCTGGAAGACGGACATCCCGACCGCGACGGCGAAGACGAGCCACTTCCACGCGCCGGAGAGGTCGCGGAACCGGAACTCCGGGTCGTACTTCGCGATCGTTTTCTCGACCTCGAGGTGGTCTACGGCCGTCGCCGCCTCGAGGTCCCTATTCAGTTCCTCGCCGTTCTCCGCCATCCGCCGGCCCCCGGCCCGCCCCGACCGTTACCTGCTACTTGATGACCTTCCTCTCCCGGTAATATTTCTCCGCGCCCGGGTGGAGCGGAACGGGGAGTCCCTTCGCCGCGTCCTCCAGCCGGATCCCCTTCGCGGCGGCGTGCGCCTGCACGAGGCGGTCGAGGTTCTCGAACATCGCCTTGGTGATCTCGTACACGGTCTTCTCGTCCAGGTCCGCCCGGGTGATCAGGAAGTTCGGGATGGCCACGCTGGAGACGTCGCGGTCCTGCCCCTTGTAAGTCCCTTTCGGAATGACGGAGGCGACGAAGAAGGGGGTGTCCTTGTCCAGGATCTTCAGCAGCTCCCCCTCGATCGGGACGATCGTGATCTCCTGGGACGTGGCGATGTCCAAGATCCCGGGGTTCGGCAGGCCCGAGCTGATCAGGGTCACGTCGATCGCCCGGTTCTTCATCTGGTCGGCGCTCTCGGAGAAGCTCAGGTAGTCGGTCCGGCCGAAGTCGTGGTAGCTCATCCGCGCCGCCGCGAAGATCTGGCGGGCGTTGATCTCGGTGCCGGAGCCCGGCGCCCCGACGGAGACCTTCTTCCCTTTCAGGTCGGCGAGCTTCACGACCCCGGAATCCTTGCGCGCCACGATCTGGATCGTGTTCGGGTAGATGTTCGCGATCACCCGGAGGTTCGTGAGCGGCTTCGGGAACCCCCCGAGCTTTTCCCCTCTGTATCCGTACGACAGCGTGTCGCCCAGGACGAGGGCGAGGTCGCTCTTCCCCTCGTTTACGTTGATGCAGTTGACCTTCGACGCCGACGTGACCTCCGCGGACGCGTTGTAGCCGGTCAGCTTCTTGTTGATGATGTCGGCCAGCCCCGCGCCGATCGGGAAGTACGCCCCCCCCGTGCCCCCCGTGGCGATGGAGATGAACTTGGGTGCAGCCTGCGCCGTGGGCGCCAGCGCCACCCCGCACACCAGCAGAATCGCCGCCCCGGCCTTCCAACCCTTCATCGTCGCCCTCCTGGAAGATTTATGGTACCGCCTGTATCGTAAGCACCCCATCCCCGAACGCCTCGTTGAGATCGACCCGCACGCCCCCCACCCGTAGGTAGTGGCGGGACACGTCGGAAAGCCGCACCCTGAGCGCCCCCATGGCGACACTCCCCCCCTCGAGCCGCATCTTTCCGTTTGCCATGCGGAAGGTCTCGCCCTCCCCCACGCGGTCGGGGAGCCCCGCACCCGCGGAGGCGAACTCGGAGGCGACGCGGAGGATGTTCCCCACCCGGTCCACCCGGAACGTTTCCCGCCACTCGGTGCGCTCGACGGAGTGGATCCACGACAGTTCGAACCGGCCGTCGGGAATCGGGAAGGGGATCGACTTCCCTCCCCCGGCGACCGCGAGTTCCAACCCCCATGCGGAGGGGGCGGAGAGCGCCACCGCCGACAGGGTCGCCAACAGGGTGACAGGAAGGGAAACCACCCCGAACCGGAACTCCGTGCAGCGCATCCGCATGATCTCGATTCCCCCCGCGGGCGATGTCCCGGAAACGGCGCGAGACAATAATATACCAGCGAGATGATGTTTTAAATTGTTTGTGCCGCCGAAGCGCGTCCACGCTCCCCGCGACCGGCCGATTGTATCGCGGGCCCGGCCGGGGCATCATGAAACCGTATCGCCTGGAAACCATTCGACCCGGTGCCCGGTGAAGAACCCGCAGGTAGCGGACATCTTCCGCGAGATCGCCGACCTCCTCGAGCTGTCGGGGGAGAACCCGTTCCGGATCCGCGCCTACCGGCGCGCGGCGATGAACGTCGAGGCGATTCCGAAGGACGTGGCCGCCATGAGGGAGGAGGAGTTGTACTCCCTCCCGGGGATCGGCAAGGACCTCGCCCACAAGATCCGGCAGTTCGTGGACACGGGCCGGATCGACGTCCTCGAGGAACTGCAAAAGAAAGTCCCCCGCGGCCTGCTCGAGATCCTCCGGGTGCCGGGGGTAGGCCCGAAGACCGCGCGTCTCCTCTTCGACAAGAGAAACGTGAAAAGCCTGGAGGAGCTCGAGACGCTTCTCCGGTCAGGAAAGCTCGCCGGCCTGCCGGGGATCCAGGCGAAGACCGAGGAGAACATCCGCAAGGGGATCGCGCAGCTCCGCAAGGGAATGGAGCGTTTCCCCCTGGGCAAGGCTCTCCCGATCGCCCGCGGGATCGTGGACCTTCTGCAGGAGGCCGTTCCCGGAGCGAGGGTAGCCCTCGCCGGCAGCATCCGGCGCTGGAAGGAGACGGCCCGGGACATCGACGTCCTCGCCGCCTGGAAGAAACCGGAGGCGATCACGAAGGCGTTCGTCGGCCTGCCGGGGATCCGTGAGGTGCTCGAGCGGGGGACGACGAAATCGTCCGTCCTCACCGTGGACGGGATCCAGGTGGACCTCCGGGTGGTCGCGGAGGATTCCTTCGGGGCGGCGCTCCAATATTTCACGGGAAGCAAGGAACACAACGTGCGCCTCCGGGAGATGGCGTCCCGTCGCGGGCTGAAGATCAACGAGTACGGGGTGTTCCGCGAGGCGGACGGCAGGAAGCTCGGGGGACGGGAGGAGGAGGACGTCTACAAGGCGCTCGGGCTCCCCTGCATCCCCCCGGAACTCCGGGAGGACCAGGGAGAGATTGAGGCCGCCCTCGAGGGGAAGCTCCCCGAACTCCTTTCCCTGTCCGACATCCGGGGGGACCTCCACGTCCACACGAAGTGGTCCGACGGGGCGCACGATCTGGATGCCGTGGTCGGGGCGGCGAGGGAGCGGAAGTACGATTACGTCGCCATCACCGATCACTCCAAAGGCCTTGGAGTGGCGCGCGGGCTCAGCGAAGACCGGGTCCGGGGCCAGATCGCGGAGATCGACGCGGCGAACCGGAAGCTCAAGGGGTTCCGGATCCTCAAGGGGATCGAGGTGGACATCCGGGGCGACGGGACGCTGGACCTCCCCGACGCCCTCCTTTCGGAGCTGGACATCGTGGTGGCTTCCATACACTCGGGGTTCCGGCAGCCCGGCCAACAGCTGACGAAGCGCCTCGTCGACGCCATCCGGAACCCGTTCGTGAGCGTCATCGCCCACCCCACCGGGAGGCTCCTCGGGGAGCGCGAGGCGTACCCCGTGGACATGGAAGCGGTGCTCACGGAGGCGGCGGAGCACGGCAAGGCGCTGGAAATCAACGCGCATCCGCTCCGGCTGGATCTCTCCGACGCATGGGCCCGGGCGGCGAGGCGGCGCGGCATCCCGCTCGCCGTCAGCACGGACGCGCACATCCTGAGCAACCTCGACTACATGGGGTACGGGGTCTCCATCGCCCGCCGGGGGTGGCTCGGCCCCGGGGACGTGCTGAACACCCTCCCCTTCCCGAAGCTGTCGAAGCGCCTTCGGGCGATGAGGGGAAAGCAGGCCTGAACCTCTCCCGGAGAGGCGCTTCCCTTTTTCCGCCGACTGTCCACTGTATCCATTGACATCCCCCTGCCGTCCGTCCTATCCTTAGCCCAATCCATCTTCGCCGGACGATCCCGAGGCCGCAGAAAATCCATTCCAGAGGGAAGGTCATGCAACTACTCTCGAACACGGTAGGAAGGAAGGTCCTGATGGCGATCACGGGGCTCTTCATGCTCCTGTTCGTCGCCGTCCACCTGCTGGGAAACACCTCCATCTTCGCCGGACCCGGCGGCATCAACGCGTACGCGGCGAAGCTGCACGGGCTGGGACCCTTCGTCTGGGTCTTCCGGCTCTTCATGGGGGCGATGCTCGCCATCCACGTGCTCTTCGGCGTCCTCCTGACGCTGGAGAACAGCGCCGCGAACCCGGGGAAGTACGCGGTGAAGAAGATGCTGAAGGCGACTTTCGCCAGCGAGACGATGATCTGGACCGGGCTGCTGCTCCTGTGCTTCCTCGGCTACCACCTGGCGCAGTTCACGCTCCGCGTGACACCCGACATCGGCGACTTGTCCCGCGCCGTCCGGCCGGGCGACGTGTTCACGATGGTCAAGACCAGCTTCCACGTCACCTGGATCTCGCTGGTCTACATCGCCGCCATGGTGGTCCTGTTCCTGCACCTGTCCCACGGGATCCAGAGCATCTTCCAGTCCCTCGGACTGAGCAACGACAAGGCCCTCCCCCAGTACGAACGGTACGGGAAGCTCCTCTCCGCCCTCTTCCTGCTGGGTTACTGCTCCATCCCCGTGCTCATCCTCGCCGGCTTCGGCATCTTCGCCAGATAGGGGGTCGACCGTGATACTCGACGGAAAGGCACCGAAGGGACCGATCGAACAGACGTGGGACAAGCACCGCTTCGAGATGAAGCTGGTGAACCCCGCGAACAAGCGCAAGTACAAGATCCTGGTGGTGGGCACAGGCCTGGCCGGCGCCTCCGCCGCCGCGTCGCTGGGCGAGCTGGGATACAACGTGGAGGCGTTCTGCTACCAGGACAGTCCCCGCCGCGCCCACAGCATCGCGGCCCAGGGGGGGATCAACGCGGCCAAGAATTACCCCAACGACGGCGACAGCATCTACCGCCTCTTCTACGACACGATCAAGGGGGGCGACTTCCGGGCGCGGGAACCGGACGTTTGGCGGCTGGCCCAGGTGAGCAACAACATCATCGACCAGTGCGTCGCCCAGGGCATCCCGTTCGCCCGGGACTACTCCGGGTACCTGGACAACCGCTCCTTCGGGGGCGCGCAGGTCTCCCGCACCTTCTACGCCCGGGGACAGACGGGGCAGCAGCTGCTGCTGGGCGCCTACTCCGCCCTCTCCCGGCAGATCAAGCTGGGGACGGTGAAGATGTTCCCCCGCACAGAGATGCTCGACCTCGTCGTGGTGGACGGCGAGGCCAAGGCGATCACGGTGCGGGACCTGATCACCGGCGAGATCCGCGTCCACACGGGCGACGCGGTGCTGCTGTGCACCGGCGGCTACGTGAACGTCTTCTATCTCTCCACGAACGCAATGGGGTGCAGCGTCACCGCGATCTGGAAAGCGTACAAGAAGGGGGCGTTCTTCGCCAACCCTTGCTACACCCAGATCCACCCCACCTGCATTCCACAGTCCGGCGACTACCAGTCGAAACTGACGCTGATGTCCGAGTCGCTGCGCAACGACGGCCGGTGCTGGGTACCGAAGAAGAAGGAAGACGCGAGGAAGTTCGCCAACGAGATCCCCGAGTCGGACCGGGACTACTACCTCGAACGGAAATACCCGAGCTTCGGGAACCTCGCCCCCCGGGACATCGCGTCCCGGGCGGCGAAGGAGCAGTGCGACGACGGCCGCGGCGTCGGCCCCGGCGGGCGCGGCGTCTACCTCGACTTCAAGGACTCCATCGCGCGCCTGGGGGAGGACACGATCCGCGAGCGGTACGGCAACCTCTTCGAGATGTACGAGCGGATCACGGACGAGAACGGCTACAAGGTTCCGATGCGGATCTACCCGGCGCCTCACTACGCCATGGGCGGCCTCTGGGTGGACTACAACCTGATGAGCAACCTCCCCGGACTGTTCGTCCTGGGGGAGGCGAACTTCTCGGTCCACGGCGCGAACCGGCTGGGCGCCAGCGCCCTGATGCAGGGGCTGGCGGACGGCTACTTCGTCATCCCGTACACGATCGCCCACTACCTGGCGCAGACCAAGCCGGGGAAGGTGAAGGCGGACCACCCCGAATGCCTCAAGTCGATCGACGAAGTGAAGGGGACCGCGAAGAAGCTGCTCGGGATCAACGGGAACCGGACCGTCACCGAGTTCATCCGCGAGCTGGGCACGCTGGTCTGGGAAAATTGCGGGATGGCGCGCAGCAAGGAGAGCCTCACCGAGGCGATCGCGAAGATCCCGGCCATCCGGGAGGAGTTCTGGAAGAACGTGAAGGTGCCGGGCACAGGCGAGGAGTTCAACCAGCAGCTGGAAAACGCGGGGCGGACCGCCGACTTCCTCGAGTTCGCGGAGCTGCTGTGCCGCGACGCGCTGCACCGCAACGAGTCGTGCGGCGGCCACTTCCGGGTGGAGTACCAGTACCCGGACGGCGAGGCGAAGCGGGACGACGAGAACTACTGCTACTCGGCGGCGTGGGAGTGGAAGGGCGTCGATCGGGAGCCCGAGCTCCACAAGGAGCCGCTGACGTTCGAGTTCGTGAAACTCGCGGTAAGGAGCTACAAATAATGAGCGCGCATGCCGAAGAACACAAGACGATGACCCTGAAGCTGATCGTGTGGCGGCAGCCGGGGCCGAAACAGCCCGGGCGGTTCGAGACGTACACCGCGAAGAACATCACCGAGCACCACTCCTTCCTCGAGATGCTCGACGTGGTGAACGAGGACCTGATCAAGGAGGGGAAGGACCCGATCTCCTTCGACCACGACTGCCGGGAGGGGATCTGCGGGATGTGCTCCACGGTGGTCAACGGCATGGCGCACGGCGGGCAGGAGCGGACCACGGTCTGCCAGCTCCACATGCGGAAGTTCAAGGACGGCGACACGATCTACCTCGAGCCGTGGCGCGCACGCGCGTTCCCCATCCTCAAGGACCTGGTGGTGGACCGCGGTGCGCTGGACAAGGTCATCCAGGCCGGTGGTTACACCTCGTGCCACACCGGCGGGGTCCCCGACGCCAATGCCATCCCCATCTCCAAGGCGGAAGCCGACTACTCCATGGACGCCGCGGAGTGCATCGGATGCGGGGCCTGCGTTGCGGCGTGCCCCAACGGGGCGGCCATGCTCTTCACGGGGGCGAAGGTGTCGCAGTTCGCCGCCCTCCCGCAGGGGCAGGTGGAGGCCCCGGAGCGGGTGGCCCGGATGATCCAGGCGATGCAGGAGTGCGGATTCGGCAACTGCACGAACCATTACGAGTGCCAGGCCGCCTGCCCGAAGGGCATCCACGTGAAGTTCATCGCCCGCATGAACCGGGAGTTCCTCAAGGCCCTGTTCCGGGCGAAGTCGGGCTCCCACACCTTCATCGGGGAGTGATGCAATACCCCAAGCAATCTCCGAGGAGGATTCCCTGATGAGCGCAATATCCCGAGTGAAGACGTTCCTGATCCTCGCGCTCTGCCTGATTCTGCCCGCGTCAGTCCTGGCCGCGGACAAGCCGGGCGGCGAGGTGTCAGAACTCACGGTGGTGACGGCCACGGTCGAGAGGATCGACATGGATACCCGCGAGGTGACCCTGATCGGCGAGGACGGGAAACGGGAAACGATCAAGGTCGGGCCGGAGGCCCGGAACCTCGGCCAGGTTCGGGTCGGGGACAAGGTCACCGCGAAGTATTACGAGGCCGTGGCGATCTTCGTCACCCCCCCCGGCGGGCAACCCGCCGTTTCGGAGACGACCGAGGTCGAGCGCGCCGCCCTCGGCCAGAAACCCGCCGGTGTCGTCACCACCGTCGTGGAGGCCACGGCCAACGTCGAGGCGGTCGATCTGAAGAAGCGGACCGTGACGGTCAAGGGACCGAAGGGGAACGTGAACACCGTGAAGGTGGGCGAACACGTAAAGAAACTGGACCAGGTCAAGGTCGGGGACCAGGTCGTGGTCCGCTACACCGAGGCGGTGGCGATCTCCGTGGAGAAGCCGTAACCGGCGCAATCGACGCTCCCCCCCGGTTCCATCCCGGAAGTCATTGGAGCCCGGCGCGTCCTGACGCGCCGGGCTCCGCCGTTTCCGGCCCACCTTCCGTCTATCCGTCCTCCAGCAAAGCGATTTTCCCCAGGCGGCGCAGATGCCGCTCCGCCCCGCTGAAGACGGCCGAGAGGAACGTTTCGACCAGATCCCAGGCCACGGCAGGCCCTACGGTCCGCCCTCCCATGCAGAGGATGTTCATGTGGTCGTCCTCGACCCCCTGCCTCGCCGAAAAATGATCGTGGACCAGCGCAGCGCGAACGCCCGGGACCTTGTTGGCACACACCGACGCCCCCACTCCGCTGCCGCAGATCGCCACGCCCCGGTCCACCGTTCCCGCCGCGACCGCCCGGGCGAGCGGGATGACGTGATCGGGATAGTCGTCTCCCGGGTCCAGCCGGTGGGCCCCGAAATCGACGACCTCGTGGCCGGCTGTCCTGAGCCGGGCGACCAGTTCCTCCTTCAGGCCGAACCCGCCATGGTCGGTGGCGATTCCGACGCGCATGACCGCTCCATTCCCTCTGCTATCCGGCCGCGGCGCGGTCGGCGAGCAACAGGGCACGGTCCCCGAGGACCCGGCCGGCCGGGATCGACGGATCGGCGTTCCGGAGGCGGGCGAGCATCCCCGCCTTTTCTTCGCCCGTGACCAGCCACAGGATCCGCCGGGAACGGTTGATGGCCGGATACGTCAGCGTCATCCTGCGCCTCCCCCGGTAGATCCCGGTCGGCGAGACGTCCGCCCCGGTGACGCCGAGCGCCGGGTCCCCGGGGACGAGGGATGCCGTGTGTCCGTCGGGGCCCAGTCCCAGGTGGACGAGGTCGAGCACCGGAGGCGAGCCGGCGATTTCCCGGAGCGTCCGGGCGTATTGCGCGGCGGCGGCCTCGAGGTCGGGCAACTCTACCGGCATGGCGTGGATCCGTTCCGCCCGGAGCGGGACGTGCGCGAGCAGGCTCTCCCGCAAACGGGTCAGGTTCCGGTCCGGGTGGCCAGCGGGAGCCACCCGCTCGTCCGCCTGCACCACGTGGATCCCCTCCCAAGGGACTTCCTCGCCTGCCAGCGCCCGCAGCATCCGCCACGGCGTGGTACCGCCGCTGACCGCCACGATGAACTTCCCGCGCGCGGCAACGGCCGCCCGGGCCTCTCCGGCGACGATTTCGGCACCCCTGCGCGCCACAGAATCGGCATCGGGAAGTACCTCTATTTCCATGCCCTTCCTCGCCTCAGCGCCCGACGGCCGGGTTCTTCCATCCACGCGGCGGGACGACGCACTGGTCGGCCTCGGGCGGACCCCAGGTTCCCGGGGCGTATTCGTACACGGGGGTGGCGGCACCCACCACCGGGTCCACGACCCGCCACGCCGCCTCGACCTCGTCCGCCCGGGCGAAGAGCGTGGAGTCCCCCCGCATCGCGTCCCCCAGGAGGCGCTCGTACGGGTCCATCATCCCTTTCCCGGCCTCGCTCCCCGCCAGGAGTTCCACCGGGCGACCCCGCATCATCTCCCCGGGTTCCTTGACCTGCGTCCCCACCGCGATGATCACGTCGGGATTGAACAGGAAGCGGAAGTAGTTCTGCGGGGGCACCCGGTCCGTCAGCGCCGGCGGGCTCTTGAGCGTAACCACCACTTCCGTCGCGGTCACGGGAAGGCATTTCCCCGCCCGCACGTGGAACGGGACCCCCTTCCAGCGCCAGGAATTCACCTCCAGTTTCAGCGCCACGAAGGTCTCCACCGCCGAACCGGGCGCAACGCCGGGCTCGTCCCTGTACCCCCGGAACTGTCCGCGCACCACGGAGGCCGGATCGAGCGGCCGCATCGCCCGGACGACCTTCACCTTTTCGTCCCGGAGCGACTCGCTGTCCACGCCGATCGGGGGCTCCATCGCCAGGTTCGCGATCACCTGGAGGGTGTGGTTCTGCACCACGTCGCGGATCGTCCCCGCCTCCTCGTAGAAGCGGCCCCGCCCCTGAACGCCGAACGACTCCGCCATCGTGATCTGCACGCTTTCCACGTACTGCCGGTTCCAGACCGGCTCGATCCAGGAGTTCGTGAACCGGAAGAACAGGAGGTTGATCACCGGCTCCTTGCCGATGTAATGGTCGATGCGGAAGATCGAGGGCTCGTCGAAGTGCCGGTGCAGGATGCCGTTGAGGTGCCGGGCGGAGGCGAGGTCCCGTCCGAACGGCTTCTCCACGACGACCCGTCCCCCCCTTGTGCCACCGATCGACCCGATGTGCCCCACCACCACCTCGAACATGGACGGGGGGATGGCGAGGTAGAACGCGGGTCGCGTCGCGGTCCCCAGCTCCCCGCGCAGTGCCTGGAAGGTCGCCGGATCGTTGTAATCCCCGTCCACGTACCGGAGCAGCCGGAGGAGCTTCTCCCCTGCCGTTGGGTCCACTCCCCCGCCGTGTGTCTCGAGGCTCTCCCGCGCCCGGCCCTTCAGTTGCTCCAGGTTCCACCCCGACTTGGCGACGCCGATGACCGGAGCGTCCAGGTGCCCCCTCCGGACCAGCCCCTGGAGGGCGGGGAAGATTTTCTTGTACGCCAGGTCGCCGGTTGCGCCGAAGAAGACCAGGGCGTCCGACCGGGTTCCGTTCATGCGCCCCTCCTCACTTCCCGGGCTTCTCCCGGTGTCCGCCGAACTGGTACCGCATCGCAGAGAGAAGCCGGTCCTGGAAATCCGCCTCCCCCCGGGAAGCGAACCGCGAATAGAGCGCCGTGGTGAGGACCGGCGCGGGGACGGCCTCGTCGATGGCGGCCTGGATCGTCCACCGCCCCTCCCCCGAGTCGGAAACCCTGCCCGCGAACCCGGAGAGTGTCGGATCCTCGGCGAGGGAGGCCGCCGTCAGGTCCAGCAGCCACGAGGCGATCACGCTGCCTCGCCGCCAGAGTTCCGAGATGTCGCGCAGGTCGAAGTCGTACTGGTAGTGCCCGGGGACGCGCAACGGAGTCGTCTCCGCGTCGATCCCGTGTTCCCTCTTGCCGATGTTGGCCGCGCGCAGGATCCCCATTCCTTCCGCGTAGGCGGCCATGAGGCCGTACTCGATCCCGTTGTGGACCATCTTGACGAAGTGGCCGGCCCCGTTGGGCCCGCAATGCAGGTATCCCCGCTCCGCGGTGCCGCCGATCTTCTCGCGCCCCGGCGTACGCGGGATGTCGCCCGCGCCGGGGGCCAGCGTGGCGAAGACCGGGTCGAGGCGCCGGACCGCTTCCTTCTCCCCGCCGATCATCATGCAGTACCCCCGCGAAAGGCCCCAGACGCCCCCGCTCGTCCCGACGTCCACGTAATGGATCCCCCTCTGCGCGAGTTCCCCCGCGCGCCGGATGTCGTCCCCGTACCAGGAGTTGCCTCCGTCGATGAGGATGTCCCCCTCCTCGAGGTGGGGCAGGAGGTCGGCGATCGCCTTGTCCACCGCCGCCGCCGGGACCATCAGCCAGACCGCCCGCGGCTTGGCAAGTTTTCGCGCCAGGTCTTTCAGCGAGGAGGCGCCCGCCGCGTTCTCCCGCGCCAGCTCCTCCACCGCTTTCTGCGACATGTCGAAGACCACGCACCGGTGCCCCCCATGGAGGAGCCGCCGGACCATGTTGGCCCCCATCCTCCCGAGCCCGATCATCCCGATTTCCATCGGAGCCCCTCCTTCTCCCGTTCCTTCCGTTTCCGGGGTATCCGCTGCGCGCGCGGTCTCACCGCCCCCCCCCCTTCACCCGGCGGTACCGGCGGATCAGGGCGTTCGTGGAGCTGTCGTGGCCCAGCGCGGGCTCCTGCGGGCTTTCCAGTTCCGGGACGATCCGCTGTGCCAGCACCTTCCCCAGCTCAACGCCCCACTGGTCGAACGGGTTGATGTTCCAGACGACGCCCTGGGTGAAGACGGAATGCTCGTACAGGGCGACCAGCGCGCCGAGCGTCCCGGGGTCGAGCCGTCGTGCGAACAGGGTGTTCGACGGCCGGTTCCCCTCGAACACCTTGTGGGGGACGAGTCCCTCCGGCGTCCCCTCCGCCCTCACCTCCTCCGCCGTCTTCCCGAACGCCAGCGCCTCGGCCTGCGCGAAGACGTTCGACAGGAGCAGGTCGTGGTGCCTGCCGACGGGATTCAGCGGCTCGGCGAACGCGAGGAAGTCGCAAGGAACGAGGCGGGTCCCCTGGTGGATCAACTGGTAGAAGGAGTGCTGGCCGTTGGTCCCCGGCTCTCCCCAGAAGATCGGGCCGGTCGCGTAGTCGACCGGGACCCCCTCCAGCGTGACGCGCTTGCCGTTGCTTTCCATCGTCAGCTGCTGCAGGTACGCCGGAAACCGCTTCAGGTACTGGTCGTACGGCAGGACCGCCACGGTCTCCGCGCCGAAGAAGTCGGAGTACCAGACGGAGAGAAGGCCCATGATCACCGGCAGGTTCCCTTCGAACGGGGCGGTCCGGAAATGGTCGTCCATCCGTCGGAACCCGCCGAGCATCGAGCGGAAATGGTCGGGCCCGACGGCCAGCATCGTCGAGAGGCCGATCGCCGAATCCATCGAGTACCGCCCGCCTACCCAGTCCCGGAACCCGAACATGTTGGCGGTGTCGATGCCGAACTTCCCTACCTCCGCCGCGTTCGTCGACACGGCGACGAAATGCCTCGCCACCGCTTCCGCGTCACCGCCCAACCCGGCCACCAGCCAGTCCCGGGCCGTCCGGGCGTTCGTCATCGTCTCCAGCGTGGTGAACGTCTTCGACGCGACGAGGAAGAGGGTCTCGGACGGGTCGAGGTCGCGGACGGCTTCCGCGAAGTCGGTGCCGTCGACGTTGGAGACGAAGCGGAACGCGAGGGAGCGGTCGCTGTAATGCCGGAGCGCCTCGTACGCCATCACGGGTCCGAGGTCGGAACCCCCGATCCCGATGTTGACGACGTTGCGGATCCGTTTCCCCGTGTGCCCCTTCCACGCGCCGCCGCGAACCCGACCGGAGAAATCCGACATCCGGTCGAGCACGGCGTGCACCCCCGGCACCACGTTCTCCCCGTCCACAACGATGGAGGCCCCCCTCGGGGCGCGCAGCGCCACGTGGAGGACGGCCCGGTCCTCCGTGACGTTGATCTTCTCCCCCCGGAACATGGCGTCGATCCGTTCCCGCAGGCCGGACTCCTCCGCCAGCCGCAGGAGAAGCGCCAGGGTCCTGCCGGTGATGCGGTTCTTGGAGTAATCCAGGTAGATGCCCGCGGCCTCGGCCGCCATGCGCTCGCCGCGCCCCGGGTCGTCCGCGAACAGGGCGCGGAGGTGGGTCCCCCGGACCTTCCGGTAATGGGCCCGGAGCGCTTTCCATGCTTTCCGCTGCGTGAGCGGGGTCGCGCCGTTCGCCATGTTCGTGCTCCTCGGCCCGTTTCCCGGGCAGCGCTGCCGGACGCGCGGGCACAGGCCTCCTGATGGCCCCCCCTGTTCACCGCGTCAGGGACTTGTAAACATCGCCCCGGAGGGTATAGCGTAACATTTTAGACATCCGGGAATCCGGGAGGCCAGTCATGCTGGACAAAATGTACTACCGTGGGAAGAACGGGGCCCGGGCATTCCGGCGCTGGTTCGTGCCTTTCGTCTATTCCCGCATCCACCAGGACAGGTTCCGTCCGGTGCTCTGTTACCTCTACACGGACTGGAAATGCAACATCGACTGCCATTACTGCTTCCAGTTCGACAACAACCGCGACGGGATGACCCTGGAGACGGCGAAGTCCTCCATCGACTGGCTGGAAACCGTCGGCTGCCGGGTGGTGGCCCTCATGGGGGGGGAACCGCTGGTGCGCCCGGATTTCATCATCGACGTCATCCGGTACGGGAGCGAAAAAGGGTTTTTCATGTACCTGCCGACCAACGGCCACCTCATGGACGAGAGGTTCATCGACGAAGCCGGGAAGGCCGGGGTGACCGCCATCAACCTTGCGGTGGACTGCATCGCCCCCCGCAGGGGATTGCCGAAAGCCCTCCTGACCGTGGAACCCCAGTTCCGGTACCTCGTGAAGCAGCAGAAGAAGTGGGACTTCCTCGTCTTCTTCAACATCAACATCTGCCGGACGAACATCAAGGACGTGAAGATGCTCACCGAGATCGCCCGGCAGAACCGGATCGGAACCGACTACCACCTCGTCGAGGAACCGCTGGAGGTCGTCAACACCGACCACTTCCGGCATTCGGATTTCAGCCTGGGGATCACCCCGGCGGAATTCGAGGAAGTCGACGAACTCCTGGACTGGCTCATCGCGCGGCAGGTGGAGGGGTGGACCATGGTCAACTCCATCTCCCACCTCCAGGCGATGAAGGAGAGGATGCGCGGGCGCCTCCAGCCGTGGGACTGCCGCGCCGGGCACAACGGGGCCCTGATCCGGCCCGACGGGTCGCTCTCCCCCTGTTTCGACCTGATCACCTACGACTGCGATTGGGGGAGGATCTGGGAGCCGCGGTTCGACCCCGCGGCGCTCGCGGAGGTCAGGAAATCGTGCCTGCCGAAATGCTCGTCGACCTGTTATCACACCATCGCATCCTATTACGACATGACCACCATCTCCCAGTGGCTCGTGAAGCACGCCCGATTGGGCTGATCCTTTCGCGTCTTCCTCCCTGGCCATTCCCGGGGAAAGGGAACTGGCCCGCGGCGGGCTGATTTGCACGCCGTATGCCGTTGCGCGGGCCCTGGCAAACCGCGCGGCAATCGCCTTGCGGCGCTCGTGAACGGGCGCCGATCGTCCCTCCCGGGGATATTCCCGCCGGAGTGACGGAGCGCGCGGTATGATAACAAGATTCCCCGGAAGGAGGCAGCCTGTGAAAAAGGATTCCAGGAAAAAGGATCCCAGGAAAAAGGGGACGCTGAAGGCGAGGCAGTACGAAAAGGAGCTGGCCAGGCTGCACGTCGAGGTGGTCCAGCTGCAGGAGTGGGTCAAGGCGAAGGGCGCCAAGGTCTGCATCGTATTCGAAGGCCGCGATGGCGCCGGCAAAGGCGGAACGATCAAGGCGCTCACCGAGCGCGTGAGCCCTCGGGTGTTCCGCGTCATCGCGCTCCCGTCGCCCACCGAGCGGGAGAAGAGCCAGATGTACGTGCAGCGGTACCTGCCGCACCTGCCGGCCGCCGGCGAAGTGGTGATCTGGGACCGGAGCTGGTACAACCGCGCCGGGGTCGAGCGCGTGATGGGCTTCTGCACCGAGGAGCAGGCGAAGCGGTTCCTCCAGGTGGTGCCGAACTTCGAAAAACTGATGGTCGATAGCGGCATCATCCTCCTGAAATACTGGCTGGAGGTGAGCATGGAGGAGCAGACCCGCCGACTGGAGGGGCGCATCGGCGACGGCCGCAAGATCTGGAAGCTCTCGCCGATGGACCTGGAGTCCTACAGCCGCTG
>DASWBR010000271.1:0-36136 GCA_036390495.1 Candidatus Deferrimicrobiaceae bacterium
CCCCATCGCGGCGTTGTCGTAGAAGAGCGCGCCGGGGTGCGCACGGTTCCAGCCGATGCCGCCGGCGTTGGCGGCGAGGTGGATCACGAGGTCCTGCCCCGCCACGACCTCCGCGCACGCCTCCCCTACACGCAGATCGTACCGGGGGTACTCCGGGACCGTGATGTTCTCCGGCCGCGCTCCCCGTTCGACGAGCATCCGGATCAGGGGGCGTCCGAGGAACCCCGCCCCGCCGGTGACCAGGACCTTCTTATCCGCGAAAAAGCTCACCACACCCCCAAAACCGGGACGTCCCTAAACCTTCCCCTGATCGGGGACACTCTTGCGACCTTCTTCCGCTCTATTGGCGATTTTTTTGGAAGGACTTTGATGTATTTGCATCCCCTTCGCCTTGCCGTTCATTTTCGGTATTCCCGGACAAGTCCGTTCATCGACGGCCAACCTGCCCGGCCATTTCCTGCCGTGAATCGTCCGGCGTGTAGGTAATGTCATGTGTGTCCCGGTTCCGGGGTCACAGCCGGGAGCCGACGGGGAACCCTTTCGCGGCGAGGATCTTCCGCCCCTCGCCGGGGGGCGTCATCCCCGCCTCCTCCATGTCGGCGTCCACCATGATCCGCACCAGTTCCCGGAACGTCACCTTCGGCTCCCAGCCCAGCACTTTCTTCGCCTTGGAAGCGTCGGCGATCAGGTTCTCCACCTCGGTCGGCCGGAAATATTTTTTGTCGATCTTCACGTGCTCCTTCCAGTCGAGCCCCGCATAGGAGAACGCCTCCTCGACGAACTCCCGGACCGAGTTGGACTGGCCGGTGCCCACGACGAAGTCGTCTCCCCGTTCGTGCTGAAGCATGCGCCACATCGCCTGGACGTACTCGTAGGCGAATCCCCAGTCGCGCCGGGCGTCGAGGTTCCCGAGGTACAGCTCCTTCTGCTTTCCCGCCTTGATGGCGGCCACCGCGCGGGTGACCTTGCGGGTGACGAACGTCTCGCCCCGGCGGGGGGACTCGTGGTTGAACAGGATCCCGTTGCAGGCGAAGATCCCGTACGCCTCCCGGTAGTTCACCGCCATCCAGTAGGAGTACACCTTGGCCGCCCCGTACGGCGACCGCGGGTAGAAAGGCGTCTTCTCGCTCTGGGGCGGCGGGCTTGCGCCGAACATCTCGCTGGACGACGCCTGGTAGTAGCGGGACTTGCACCCGGCGCGCCGCAGCGCCTCGAGGATGCGCACCGTGCCCAGGCCGGTCACGTCGCCGGTGTACTCCGGGATGTCGAAGGAGACGCGCACGTGGCTCTGCGCCCCGAGGTGGTAGATCTCGTCGGGCTGGACGTTGTAGATCAGGTTCGTCAGCTGGCCGGCGTCGGTGAGGTCGCCGTAATGGAGGAACATCCGGGCGCCGGCGGCGTGAGGGTCCACGTAGATGTGGTTGAGCCGGCCGGTGTTGAAGGTGGAGGCGCGCCGGATCAGGCCGTGGACCTCGTACCCCTTCGACATCAGGAACTCGACGAGGTACGATCCGTCCTGCCCGGTGATCCCGGTGATGAGCGCCTTCGGCATCTCGGTGTCCCCCGGCTGAAGTCGAAAGGGTATTTCCGCAATCTAATCTTAGAAATGTATCCCGGAACGGGGGGGGAGTTCAATGACCGACCCGGTCGCGCTGCTGAAGGAGTACATCCGGATCGACACCTCGAACCCGCCCGGGGATTGCCGCGGGGCGGCGGAACTGCTCTGCCGCGTCCTGAGGAAGGAAGGCCTCTCCCCGGTCACCTTCGGCTCGAAGCCGGAAAAGCCCAACGTGCTGTGCCACGCGGGAGGAAGCGAGGAACCCGGCCTGGTGCTCGTCCACCACATGGACGTGGTGCCGGCGAAGGCGGAGGAGTGGAGCGTGCCCCCGTTCTCCGCCGAGGAGCGGGACGGGTTCCTCTACGGCCGAGGGACCCTGGACACCAAGGGGCTGGGAGTCGCGCACTGGTGCGCCGCGCTGCGCGCCGCGCGGGAGGGGGTCCTGCGGCGGAAGCTGTTCCTGGTGGCGAACTCGGACGAAGAGGTCGGGGGCCTGGAGGGCGCGGAGTATTTTGTCAGGAACCTGCCGTTCCCGCTCGGAAAGGCGTACGGGATGAACGAGGGCGGCGTGGGCGTGACGGACGTCTTCGGCGGCGGGGGGAAATTCTTCCTCCTGAGCATGTGGGAGAAGGGGCCGGTGTGGCTGCGGCTGTCGGCGTCCGGGCGTGCGGGACACGGGAGCAGACCGTCGCCGAAGGATGCCCCGGCCCGGCTGGCGCGGGCGCTGGCGCGGGTGGTGGAGCACCGGGATCCCCCGCGGCTGTCGGAACCGGTGCGGGAAATGCTGCGGGTGCTGCGGGCGAAAGGGTACGTAGACCTCGACGTGGACACGCTGCGGGGGGGCGCCGGCGAGGTGGAGGCTTTGGAGGCGCTCGCGAGGCGGTTCCCGGAGATCGACCCGCTGCTGCGGAGCACCTTCGCGCTGACGACCCTCTCGGCGGGGTTCAAGCCGAACGTGATCCCGTCGGCGGCGGAAGCGACGGTGGACGCGCGGATCGTGCCGGGCGAGGAGCCGGAGGAGGTGGCGGCGCGGGTGCGGGCGCTGGTGGCCGACCTCGAGGTGTCCGTGGAGGTGCTGTTCGCGGAGAGGCCGAACGGGTCGCCGATGGGCCCCCTCTACCAGGCGATGGAGAAGGCGATCCTCTCCGTCCACCCCGACGCGGCCGTCGTCCCGTACATGTCGACGGGATTCACGGATTCCCGTTTCTTCCGATCCATCGGGATCCCCACCTACGGCCTGATGCCGGTGCTGCTGCCGCGGGCGGAGCACGGGAAGATCCACGGCGTGGACGAACGGATCCCCCTGTCGGGGATCGCGGAGATGACGGGGATCGTCTACGCGCTCATCCGGGAATGGAACCGCTCCTGAGGCTAAAAGTCGACCGTGTCGCCGTTCCCCGGGTAGAGGACGCTCTTGCTGCCGTGCCGGGCCGTGCCGGGGAGGACCGGCATCCCGCGCTCCAGCATCTTCTTCACCGCCGTCTCCCCCGTGCAGTGGTTGCAGGCGAATTTCCGGACGCCGTACGCCTGCAGCTTGTCGAGCACCTCGTCCTGCGGCGGACCCCACTCCTCGAAGGGGGAGATGTGCAGGCCGCCGTACACGCCGTGGAACGCGGAGAACCCCTCGAAGTTCTCCTTCGCGTACGAAAGCAGCCCCAGCACGCCGGGGTGGCAGCAGCCCGTGACGGTGACGATCCCCTTTCCCTCCACGTTCACGTAGAGGACCTGCTCCCCGTGGGTCTTCAGGAAGATCGGCTGGTCGAAGGTGACGGTGGCGCACCCCGGGAACAGCAGGTGCGGGCCGGCGGGCATCTCGACGACCTCCCCCCTGTGGCCGGATGCGGCGAGCAGTTCCTTGCTGCGGGCAGAGAAGCCGGCGGGGATCATCAGCTTCACGTCGGGGCGGTACTTCACGACGGCAGGCATTCCCCAGAAATGGTCCACGTGCTCGTGGGTGACATACACGAGGTCGATCTTCCCGTCCACGAGTAGCCGGTCGACCCCCTCGCGGCGGAACACGGCGTCCATGTACACAAGGTCCCACCCCACGTCCATCAGGATCTTCCAGGTCCGTCCGTCGCCGGCCGTCGCGGACACCAGCGCGGAGACGCCGGCGGCGTTCTCCGGGGTCCACTTCACGTCGAACTGGTCGACGGAGAGGCCCCCCGCCTCGCGCACGTCCATCCGCATCCGGGCGTTGTCGTGCCAGGACAGCTCGGACAGGCACCTGACGGACAGGGACTTCGCCGTCCCGAGAGCCATCTTCCCCATGATCTCCTCCGCTCCAGGTGATATCCCGAATCTTACCCCAAAACCGGGACGTTCCTAAAACTTCCCCAGTACAGGGTCATACATGCTCCCATAAAATCTATCTGATATCCCGACACCTGGCTGAATGAAGCAAGAGTGTCCCACCTTCAGGGGACTTTTAGGAACGTCCCGGATTTGGGGATTAGAAGAAGAGCAGGGTGACGAGGCCGAAGACGGGGAGGAGGACCCCGCACGACCACGCCATGTAGCCGAAAAAGGAGGGCATCCGCACCCCCGCCTCCTCCGCGATCGCTTTCACCATGAAGTTGGGGGCGTTCCCGATGTAGGTGTTCGCCCCCATGAACACCGACCCCGCGCTGATCGCCCGCAGGATCGGCTGCGCCACCCCCGCGACCAGCCCCGTACCCCCCAGCCCCTGGGCGAGGCTGAAGAAGGTGAGATAGGTGGGGGCGTTGTCCAGGAAGCTCGAGAGGCCGCCCGACGCCCAGAAGAACTGGGCGGGGGAAGTCACCCCCAGTACGCCGCCGCGCGCCTTCAGGATCAGCAGGGCGGGGATCATGGTGGCGAAGATCCCCGCGAAGAGGATCGCCACCTCCTCGATCGGGTGGTACGTGAACTCGTTCCCCTCCCGTACCCCGACGGGGGTCTTCCACACGGAGAGGATCGCCGCCGCCACCATCACCGTCTCCCGGTACGGCGTCGGAAGGAAGACCGCGCCGATCACGGCCGCCAGCAGGAGGAGGTTGAACTTCCCCCCGATCGAGAACGGCGCCCGGGACGCTTCCTCCGCGCCGGGGGCCTCGCGGATCGCCGCCGGATCCCCTGCCTCCACGCCTTCGAGGGCGTGGGCACGCCGGTCGATGAGGTAGAAGACCCCGATCACAAGCCCGCACGTCAGGAGCCACAGCCTCCACATGGAGCGCAGCGTCCAGAGGAACGGCACTCCCTTCAGGTAGCCGAGGAACAGGGGCGGGTCGCCGATCGCCGTGAGGGATCCGCCGATGTTCGAGACGATGAAGATGAAGAAGATCACCACGTGGGCCGCCCTCTTCCGGTGGGCGTTCGCCCGCAGCAGGGGACGGATCAGCAGCATCGACGCCCCCGTCGTCCCCAGCACGTTCGCCAGCACGGCCCCTGCGCCGAGGGCCGCGCAGTTGACCCCCGGCGTGGCCCGGAGCGTCCCGCGCAGCAGGATCCCCCCGGAGATGATGAAGAGGCTGGCCAGGAGCACTATGAAGGACACGTAGTCGGTCACCGCGTGGAGCATCTCCCGGGGCGCGTTCACGAGGAAGTACCCCGCCACCGGGAGGCCGAACCCCAGGCACACTTTCCCGAAGTGGCGCGCCCAGAACGAGGGAGCGACGAGGGGAAACAGCGCAATGGCGAGGAGCAGTCCCGCGAACGGGAGAACGGACCAGAGGGGGAGGGAGAGGCCGAGCGCAACCGTGTCGTGTGAAGTCACGGCGGAGGCCTACATGTACAGGAAGAGGTGGCGGCGCCCCTCCTCGAGGAGGCGCCCCGTGATGGATCGGCCGAGGAGGTCGTCCCAGCGGCGCTCCCCCCAGCCGCCGAGGACCACCGCGTCCGCCCCTTCCGTCTCGCAGAAGGAGGAGAAGGAGGCGAGCCGCGGGCCGGAAACCACCCGCTCCTCCCAGGCCGGGTACCCCGCGTCGGCCAGGACCCGCTTCGGCGCGGCGAGGCGCGCCCGCCCCCCCTCGGGGGAGTCGTCCACGGCGAGCAGGATCAGCCGGCAGCCGGATTTCCAGAGGGAGAGCCGGGCCATCGCCCCCGCCACCCGCTCCGACCGTGGACCCCCGCCGCACCCCACCACGACGGTGCGGACGGTCCGGGGCGGGACTCCGGCGAGGAGCACCGGGATTGTACCGTCCTTCATCACCGAGAGGACGAGGCGTCCGGGGACGTCCTCCTGGTCCGGGTCGAAATGGGAGGCCACCGCGGACACCAGGAGATCGCATCCCCCCGCGGCGGCGAAGAGCTCCTTTTCCAACTTCCCTTCCCGGACCTCCCCCTGCACGGGGACGCCGGCCGCCTCGCAGAAGCGGACCGCCTCGCGGACCGCGGCCGCCCCTTCCTCCACCAGCCGCTTCTCCACCTCTTCGGCGGCGTGGCGGGCGAGATGGATGGCTCCCGGCCGGGCGCCCTTCTCGATCCGGCGGATCTCCTCCTGGTCCGCCACGGCGAGGACCCGGACGGCGCCGCCGTGCCCCCTCGCCGTCTCCGCCGCGAGGCGCAGGGCGTCGGCGAAGGAGGGACCGCGGGACACCGGAAGGAGGATTTTCATGTCAGAGCACCGTGATCCGCTGCACGTCCAGGCTTCCACCCGGGTGCGTCTTCCCGATCCTCCACGCCCCCGCGCCGCACCGAAGCAGGGCGTCGCACAGCCGGTCGGCCCGGGCCTCCGGGACGAACATCAGCAGGCCGCCGGAGGTCTGCGGGTCGGCCAGCAGCATCGCCTCCTCCACCGGAAACCGGGGGGGGAGCCGCACCCGCCCGAACTGGTGGGCCATGTTCTCCCGCGCCCCCCCGGGAACGGGGGGCTGCCCGAAGGCCCCGTGGAGCCACTCCGATCCCGGGAACTTCCGGTCCCCGGCGAGGGAAGCGATCCGCTTCCGGGCCATCAGGTCCCGAATCCCGGGGAACACCGGGATGTCGGCGTGCCGCAGCTCGGCGGTCAGTCCGCTCCCCTCCACGACCTCCAGGAGGTGCCCGACCAGGCCGAAGCCGGTGACGTCGGTGGCGGTGGAGATCCCCGCTTCCCGGCCGGCCCGCGCGGCCGCCGCGTTGAGCCGCGACATCCCGCCGACCACCTCGTCCTCCGTCGCCTTCGGGCAGATGCCCCACTTGATCGCCGTCGTGGCCACGCCGGTGCCGATCGGCTTGGTGAGCACGATGACGTCCCCCGCCTTCGCCCCCCGGTTGTGCCAGACCCTGTCCGGGTGGACCGTCCCGGTGACCGAGAGCCCGAACTTGGGCTCCCGGTCACGGACGGTGTGGCCTCCGATGATGCAGACCCCCGCCTCCTTCGCCTTGTCCGCGGCGCCGGCCATCACGTCCGCGAGGAGGGGGAGGAGCTTCGGGTCGTCGGGGAACGCGGCGATGGCAAGCGCGAAGAGGGGCTCCCCCCCCATCGCGTAGACGTCGCTCAGGGAATTGGCGGCGGCGATCGACCCGTAGAGGTAGGGGTCGTCGACCACGGGCGTGAAGAAGTCGAGGGTGGCGATCAGGGCCTGATCGGCCGAGATCCGGTACACCCCCGCGTCGTCGGCGTGGGACGTTCCGACCAGAACGCGCGGATCGTCCGGCGGCGGGATCGCGGACAATATCCGGGCAAGGACCCCCTGCCCCAGTTTGGAGGCTCAACCCGCGCAGGACGACAGGTGCGTAAGGAAGATCCTCTCCCGGTCGCTCAACCTTCCCCTATCCCGGACTTCCGGATTACGCCGCGCGCCGGACGGGAACCTGGATCTCCGTCAGCATGTCGTCCTGGCTCCCTCCGGAGTGAGGCTCCGGCGCCACGAAAAAGACCTCGCGGGCTTCCCCGGCCACCTCGTACCGGTTTTCCCGGAGCCAGTCTAACACCTTTTCATAGGTGCACTGGATCCACTCGTAGGGCCCCCGGTGGACGAAGGAGGCGACCTCCGCCTCCGGGATTTCCACGATCTCCGTTCCCGGCACCTCCCTCTCGGGGTCCCGGTTGAGGGGGAAGAGGACGTGGTAGTCGGAACGGAAGGCGTCCGGGACGCGAAAGGCGCCGTGCCGGATGCCGAGGGCCGGCTGGCGGAACATCAGCCTCCCCTCCATCGCTTTCTCGTAGAGGCGGGTGAAAGCGGTGTCCACGTCCCACAGGGACATGTCCCCGCCCAAGCCGATGGCCCGGACCCGGGGGACTTTCTTGATCTCGTGGAAGGGGGTCATCCGTTTCTCCTCCTTTCCGGTTCGCTCCGGTTCTGCTTTTTATGAGATGGCGGTCGTCGCGGCGTTCGATTCCCCCGCCGGGGAGAATTCCGGCAGGCGAGGCGGATCCGCCCCTCGCGGATCCGCCCCCGACCCAAGACCCGAACCCCCCTGCGTTTTCCCCCGCCGGGCCGAACGGGTCGGGCCTCCCGCAACCTCGCGGGAATGCAACAATAAAACCGTGTTTAGAAAATTGCTTGACACCCGTTTTCCGGTTGGGGTACAAGATTAGGGAAATCTAATTTTACAGAGTAAAACCATTTTCTCCCCGAAAGGAGGTGGACCCGGGACGCATTCGCATCGAAAGGGGACTAGGGAGTTCAGGGAGCAAGGGTTCAACACGAGATAAACCGGAAGGAGGGGGAAACAGAATGGCAGAGGAGAAGTTAACGAACCGGTGGTTGATGGTTTGCGCCGCGCTGGTCATGCAGCTGTGCCTGGGGGTTCTTTACTCCTGGTCGGTGTTCCGCGGGCCGCTCATGAAGGAACTGGGCTTCACGGTAAAGGAGGCCGGTTACCCCTACATGGCGTCGCTGTTCTTCTTCGCGGTGGGGATGATCTTCGCGGGCCGGTGGCAGGACAAGGCAGGCCCGAAGAAGGTCGCGATCTTCGGCGGTCTGCTGCTCGGCGCGGGCGCGATTCTGGCTGGCATTCTCTACAAGACCGTCGGTGGGCTGGTCTTCGCCTACGGGATCCTCGGCGGGCTGGGCGTTGGGTTCGCCTACGTGACCCCGATCGCCACCTGCATCAAGTGGTTCCCCGACATGCGCGGTACGATCACCGGACTCGCGGTGTTCGGCTTCGGCGCCGGCACCCTGGTCTTCGGGCCGCTGATCTCCAAGCTCATCACCAGCTCGGGGATCCAGAACACCTTCTTCGTGGTCGGCGCGATCATGCTCGTGGGCGTCTGCGGGGCGGGTGCCCTGTTCAAGGTTCCCCCCGCCGGGTACAAGCCGGCCGGCTGGAACCCCCCGGCGGCGGCGGCGGGCACGGTGACCAAGCTCGACTGGACCCCCAACGAAATGATCGGAAACGCACAGTTCTACATCCTCTGGCTCATCTACTTCTTCGGCGCGGCGGCGGGCCTGATGATCATCGGGCAGGCGGTGCCGATCGGCGTGGAAGTGGCGAAGCTCGACAAGGCGGTGGCGGCGGGCGGCCTCGGCACCATGGCGCTGCTCAACGGCCTCGGCCGGCTGGTCCACGGCTCGATCTCGGACAAGCTGGGCCGGAAGAACACCGTCATCCTGATGTTCGCCGAGTACCTGGTGGCGTTCCTGCTGCTCCTCCCGAACTCCGACACCTTCACCAAGTGGCTCGTCGGGATCTGCATCGTAGGGTTCGCCTACGGCGGATACCTGGCTCTCATGCCCTCGATCACGGCCGACTACTTCGGCACGAAGTCGCTGGGTCACAACTACGGCTACCTGTTCACGGCGTGGGGCGTCGCGGGAGTCGGCGGCCCCTTCATGATCGACGCGATCAAGTCGGCGACCGGCGCCGTCACGATGGCGATGTACTACATTTCCGCTGCGTGCGTGGCGGGGATCGTGCTGGTGTTCATCTCCAAGAAGCCGGAGTTCAAGGGAGCCTGATCGGCTCTCCCGGCCGGCAGACGCGATTCACGGAAAAGGCCCCTCCCCGAGGGGCCTTTTCCTTTTCCAGTCTTTCTTTCATACCCGAATAATCGCCGCGCCGCCTACAGGACGTCGATCAACGGGTCCGGTGCGATGACGGCCGGAATCCCGGCGAACCACGCGGCGGCCCCGGCCGGCACTACACCTCGATGAGCCGCTCCCGGCCGCCACGGGCGATGACCAGCATCAGGGTGAGGTATTCCCTCAGGTGCCGGGTGAGCAGGAAGTGCTCCCGGACGAACTCGCGGGCCACCTTCCCCATCCCCGTGATGCGGTCCCGGTGGTGGAGTAGGTACCGGATCCGGTGGGCCGCCCCCTCGGGGGTGTTCACGAGGAACCCGGTGTGGTGGTTCACCACCTGGAGGCGGATCCCGCCGACGTCGCCCCCGACGACCGGCTTGCCTTTCCACATCCCCTCGGTCACCGTCAGGCCGAACCCTTCCCGGGTCGACTTCTGGACGATGACGTCCGCGAGCCGCTGGAGGGCGTTGACCGTCCTGTGGGAGTCGGGGGGCAGGAGCAGGACGTGGATGTCCGGGTCCCCGCCGGCCGCCTCCATCACGTCGTCCAGCACCGCTTTCCCCTCCGGGTCGTCCGTCGCGCCTCCTCCCGCCAGGACCAGCTGAACGGGGGCGACCTTCCGGACCATTCGGTACGCCTCGATCACTCCGACCGGGTCCTTGAACCGGTCGAAGCGCGAGATCTGCACGAGCAGCGGGCGGGATGGATCCAGCCCGAATTCGCCGCGCACGGCCTCGATCTCCGAGGGATCGAGGTCGCGGTTCTTCTCGCTCAGGGGGTCGATGCTCGGCGGCACCAGGAACTGGGGATGGGGGAGCGTCTGGGCGAACTCCGCCATCGAGAAGATGCTGGCGTCATAGGCTCCCGCGATGGACCGGATGACCTTCCACACGGGGTGGAACGGGCGGCTGATGTCGATGTGGGCGCGCCAGATCCACTTCCCTTTGCGGCGCTCGCACAGCTTGAGGAGATACGCGGGCTGGGGGTCGTGTGCAACCACGATGTCCGCTTCCTCCAGCACCGGCCGGAGACGCTGGAAATTCCCGGCGATCACGTCCTCGTAGAGTTTCCAGTCCTTGCCGGAGATGGGGACGTGGTGTCCCTGGAGGCCGTTGTGGATGGACTTGGTGATCTCGAAGAAACGGCCGGTTCCGTGGACGACTTCCCAGGACGCCTGCAGACCCAGTTCCGCCATCAGCGGGGTCATCCATTCCAGGATCTCCGCGACCCCCCCGCCTTCCCTTGTGGAATTCACGTGGACGATCCGGGTCCCCGCAAGCTTCTCCCCCAACTGGCGCAACTGCCGGATGACGGCGGATCCCACGATCCCTTCGTACGCGGAGAGGGGGGCGCTCATTTCGGGCCCTTCGCTTCGGCGAGAACGCGCGCCAGTTCGCGGCGCAGGTGGGGCAGGCTGTGGAAATAGAAGTCGACGGACGAGAGGGCCCGGATGTACGGCCGGTTCGTCTCCTCGTTTTCCATCAGCCAGGCGGTGAAGTCGTCCACCCCGAACGGCGGACGACGACGGGCTTCCAGAAAGTGGAAATACACGCTCCCGTTGGTCATTTTCCGGATGAAGGCCCCGAGGCGTGAGGGTTGGGCGATCCGGAACCCCGCGTCGAAAACGACGGTCGTGGCCTCCATGAAGAAAAACTCGTCCCCCGGCCGGGCCCACGGCACCATGAGGGCTTCGCCGAGCCGCTCGTCGATCACCTCCAGCGTCACCGCCCGGAGTTCCTCCAGGGACCGGAAGGCGTACGGGTCCAGGATCCCGAGCCGCTCCGCGAGCACGCGGTCGCCCAGATACAGCTTCGCCCACACGGCGAAGTCGTTCCGGTAGTCCGGGTTGTCGAAGGTGGTGCGAAGCGTGGTCTCGCAGTAGTGGTGGAACAGGACGTTCTCGCTGCACACCGCAATCCTCTCCCGCAGCTCCCTCAGGTTGGCGGCGGGCGACAGGCCGCTCATGCGCACCAGCAGGGCGCAGTCTTTTACCTCGAAGGGAGTCATGCCACCACTTCCCCCCTCTTCCCTCCGTGCCGCCGCGGGACGATCGCCGCCAGCTCGCGCACGACGCGGACCAGTTCGACGGGACTGTCCACGCACCGCGCTCCCGGCACCCGCATGCGGTTTCCGACGACGAGGGCGACCCCCCCTTTCCGCAGCACCCACCGCATCGCCACGGCGTCGTTCTCGTCGTCCCCCGCGTACAGGAGACGGCCCCCGGACAGATCGACGCCCAGGAAGCGGCAGATCCGGCGAATGCCGAACGATTTGCTTACGTGGGGAAGCAGTTGCACCTCCGCCACGGATGGTCCGCGGTACACCCGGATCCCGGGAGTGCGCCCGAGCTCCGAAAGGAGCGGCTCCAGCATGGCGCGGGCCTCGGGAAGGACGTGCCGGTAGTGGACGGCCACCGACCATCCCTTGTCCTCCACATCCACCCCCGGGAAGGAGGAGAGCCTGGCGAGCTGCGGGGAAATGGCCTCCTTCGCCTTTTCACGGCGATTTTCCGCGACGTCGCCCGGATGGACCCTGTGACCGCCGGGGAGGCGCCACTCGAGGCCGCTGGCGCCCCCGAGGATGACGCCGGGAAGGGGGACCCGGGATGCCAGGTCCTCGATCGATCGGCTGGACAGGACGGCCACGAAGTAGCCCGGCGTCGCCGCAAGCATATTCAGAAGCTCCCGGCACATCGGGTGGAGCTGCGCCGCGTCCCGGTCGGGCACGATGACCGACAGGGTCCCGTCGAAGTCGAACACCCAGAGAGCCTTGCCTCCGGCCACTTGCTTCCTTTCCGTCATCCGCATGCCACCCTGTCCGCCTGCATCCGGTTCTCCCCGGCAACGGTCCGCGAAAACGAACGGACCACCGACGCGAGTTCTGCGGGACTTTCCACGCACAGTGCGCGCGGGACGGCAATCCGGTTGCCCACAACGACCGCGGTCCCGCTGTGGCGCAGGACCCACTTCATCGCCGTCGCGTCGTTCTCGTCGTCCCCCGCGTAATAGAGGCTGTCCGGGAAGTATTTCCAGTCGATCAACCTGCATAACCTGCGCAGGCCGGCGGCTTTGCTCCCTCCCCGCACGAGCTGGACCTCCACGACCTCGTGCCCCCGGTACACCTTGATCCCCGGGCAGTTTCTCAGCCTTTGCAGCAGAGACGTCCTTCTGCGGAAGGACCTGGGAGAGGCGTTCCGGTAATGGACCGCCACGGACCACCCCTTGTCCTCGACTTCCACGCCCGGAACCGCCGCGATTTCCCGCAGGAGGGAGCGGAGAGACTTCCGGTTTGCCTCGAGAAGTTCCTGCTCATCGCGGTCCGGGGACGCGCGGAATCCGCCCGGGAGGGCCCACTCCAGCCCGCTCCCGCCCCCGACGATGAGCCCGGGAAAGGGAACCCTGGGAACGACGTCGTCCAGTGCGCGGCTCGAGATGACGGCGACCCTGTTCCACGGGCTGCCCTGAAGGATATGGAGCATCTTTTCGCACCCCGGGTCCAACACCGCATCGTGGCGATCGGGGACGATCCGGGAAAGGGTGCCGTCGAAGTCGAACACCCAGAGACGCCGCCGCCCCAGGATGTAGTTCACGAGGCGCCCTCCCGCGACTCGGTCCGCTCCAGTTCCTCGAAAATTCCCCTTCCCCAGTGGTAGACGTCGTTCTTCGAGACCTGGGCGCGCATCCGCTCCATGCGCTGACGACGCTCCGTTTCCGGGAGAGTCAATGCGGATGCCATTGCGTCCGTCAGCCGGTCGATGTCGTAGGGGTTGACCAGCAGCGCGTCCACGAGCTCCCTCGCGCTACCGGTGTACTGGGAGAGCAGGAGCACGCCGTCCCCATCGGTGCGGGCGGAGACGAATTCCTTCGCGACCAGGTTCATCCCGTCGTGAAGCGATGTGACCAGCAGGACGTCGGCCAGCCGGCAGGCGGCGAGGACCGCGTAGTAGTCGTGGTGGGCGCGAAGGAACCGGATGGGGGTCCACTGGTCGGCCTGGTGGCGCCAGTTGATCTCGTCGACGAGGGCATCCAGATCCTCGTTGTGCTTCCGGTACTCCTCGATATGCGTCCGGCTCGGGGCGGCGAGCTGAACGAGGGTGACCTTCGACCGAAATTCCGGATGACGGGTGAGGAGCTGGTCGAATGCCCGGAGCCGCTCCGGGATCCCCTTCGTGTAATCGATCCGGTCGGCGCCTACCAGGAATTTCATCTCCCCCGCCCCAACCCCGATCTCCTTGTGGAACGCCGCCTTGCGGCGTTCCACTTCCTGCCCGGCCGCGTCCCTGCCGATCTGCCGGAAGTCCACGCTGATCGGGAAGGGGCGTATGTAGGTGGCGTGCCCACCCCGGTACGCGCGGAAGTGCTCGTAGTCCACGCGCGCCTCGATCCCCCGGTCCACCGTGTCGAGGAAATTGTTGCAGTGGTACTGGAGGTGGAAACCGAGGAGGTCGTTGCCCAGCATCCCGTCCAGCATCTCCTCGCCCCAGGGGAGAATCCGGAACGCCTCCCGGTTCGGCCAGGGGATGTGCCAGAACTGGGTCACCTTGAAGTCGGGGCGGGCGGACTTCAGCATTCTCGGCAGCAACGCGAGGTGGTAGTCCTGGATGAACACGATGGCGGGGGAGTCTCCGGCCTCCTCCAGGACCGCATCCCGGAACCGGGCGTTCACGCCCTTGTACGTTTCCCAATCCTCCCTGGAAAATTGAGGCCTCTTGTAGACGATGTGGCAGAGAGGCCAGAGGGCGGAGTTGGAAATCCGGTAGTAATACCCTTCCTCTTCCTTCCGGCTGAGCCAGACCCTCCGAAGGGTGTATTTCGGTTTTTCGGGGGGAAGGCGAATCCGGTCCCGGCCGTCGACTACCAGCCGGTCGGCGGACCCCGAACCGTGCGCGATCCATATCCCCCCGACGGACTGCACGAGGGGGGCGATGGCGGTCACCATCCCGCTGGCCGGACGGATCAGGCGGATTCCCCCGGCCACCCGTTCGTGCATCGCCGGTTCCCTGTTGGAAACCACGATCAGTTTCGCACCGGGGGATATCCGGGAGAGTATGGCGGGGATCCTGCTGGATGTCATGGACTTCGAACCCCCATCCTTCCCTGGGGGGCACTCCGTCCCGCGGGGACGGGGGCGTTCACTTCCTCCGAGAACAGGAGTTTCGGGGGGATGCCCTGGGCTCCCAGGAGCCCGACCATGATCTCCAGGCCCTCCGACACCACGGCCAACTGGTCCCGGTGGAGCCTGTTCAGCCCCGTCAGGAGAAGCCCCTGGGCCACCTGGGGAACCTTCGCCGCGGTCTCCTTCCCCTTGGCCGTCAGGCTCACGGTAACGACCCGGCGGTCTTCCGTGGATCGGGTCCGGGCCACCTGGCCCAGCCGTTCCAGCCGGTCGAGGATGCCCACGACGGTGGGGGGTTGAAGATACATCCGCCAGGCCAGATCGGACACGCGGATTGGCGCGTATTCCGCAATGACCCTCATGGCCCAGAGCTGGGGGCCGGTGAAACCGGCGACGCGCTCCGCCCGCCGGGAGTAACCGTGGACGACCTGGATCACCCTGCGCAGATTGTCCATGATTTCCAGAATCCACAGATCCCTTTTCCCGACCGTCATCCGCATTTCCGGTATCCTTCGGACACAAAATATCCTGTATCATAGTTTACGATACTAATGATTCGTTTGCTAATGAATCCTCCGGGCCGGAGGTCGAGAATTGTACGGATGCCCCCCCCCTCGAACGTGAGGGCTTTCATCGAGAAGATACGCGAGTGGGTTTCCCGCTGGATCTCCTCGTGGCCGACACCGTTCCGCCTCATGCTGCTGAGCGTGGCCGTCGGGCTCGTGGCCGGCCTCGGGGCGATCGTCTTCGACAAGGTTCTCGGGGCCTCCCTGGAATGGATCCTGAAGGGGATCACGGGGTATTCCGAGCCCGCTGCCGGGGCTTCCGCCGACTCCCTTGCCGGCATCGGTTCCGGCCGCTCGCTCTGGTTCCTCATCATCCCGGCGCTCGGCGGTCTCCTCTCCGGTGCGATCGTCTTCAGCCTCGCTCCGGAGGCGGAAGGGCACGGCACGGACGCCATGATCGAGGCATTCCACAAAAAGGGCGGACAGATCCGGAAGCGGGTACCGTTGGTGAAGATCGTCGCCTCCGCGCTGACGATCGGGAGCGGCGGGTCGGCGGGGAAGGAGGGCCCGATCGCGCAGATCGGCTCCGGGTTCGGATCCGCCTTCGCCGCCATGCTCAAGCTGAAGCCGAAGGAGCGGCGCATCCTCGTGCTCGCCGGGGCGGCCGGGGGGATCGGGGCGATCTTCCAGGCCCCTCTCGGTGCCGCCCTCTTCGCTCCGGAGGTCCTCTACCGGGAGACGGAGTTCGAGTACGACGCAATCCTTCCCTGCATCGTGTCGTCGATCATCGCGTACGCCGTCTACAGCCAGCTCTACAAGGGCGGGGCGCTGTTTTTTCCCGGTCCGGTGGGATTCACGATACCGAAGGAGCTCTTGCCCTATTCGTTGTTCGGCGTGGTGTGCGCCGTGGCGGGATTCCTGTATATCCGGACGTTCTACGGTTCCCGGGACCGGTTCTTCCTGCCGCTGCGAATCCCCAGGATGTTCAAGCCGGCGGTGGGCGGATTGATGCTCGGTGCCATCGCCTACTTTTTCCCCCAGGTATCGGACGGGGGGTACGGCTGGGTGCAGATGGCGCTGGAAGGGAAGCTGCTGTGGTGGCTGATGCTGGTCCTGGCGGTGCTGAAAATCGCGGCCACCTCGTGCACCATCGGCTCGGGGGGGAGCGGCGGGGTCTTCGGACCGTCCGTGTTCATCGGGGCCATGCTGGGCGGCGCGTTCGGTTTCCTGGGCCATCAGGTCGCCCCGGGCTGGGTGGTCCACCCGAACTCCTTCGTCCTGGTGGGAATCGGGGGGTTCTTCGCCGGCGTCGCCAAGGTGCCGATCGCTTCCATCATCATGGCGTGCGAGATGAGCGCCAGCTACACGCTCCTTGTGCCCCTGATGCTGGTGTCCTCGATCTCCTTCCTGCTCCTTCGGAACGTGAGCCTGTACGAAAAGCAGCAGATCAGCCGGTTCGCCTCCCCCGCCCACCTCACCGAATTCGCCAGGGGGATGCTCGAAAAGATCCGGGTGCACGAGGCGGTCCGGGAGCAGCCGATCACCCGCATCCCGGAGAACATGCCGTTCGGCGAGCTGGTGAAAACGGTGACACGCTCCGGGGAGTCCCACTTCCCGGTGGTGGACCGGAGCGGGAAGATGACCGGGATCCTGTCCATCAACGACGTGCGATCCGTGCTCTTCGAGGACACCATCGACCATCTGATCGTTGCCCGGGACGTGGCCACCCCCAACGTGGTCCGCGTCTTCTGGAACGACACTCTCCAGCAGGCGCTCGAGAAGATGGCGGCGATCAAAGTGGACGAACTGCCCGTCGTCCGGGAAGAGAGCCCGGACGAGATCATGACGATGATCTCAAAGCGGGAGATCGTGGACTATTATTACCGAAGGAGCATGTCATGACAGGGGCGGGACCTGTATAACCGGCAAGTGGAGGGAGGACTCACATGACCGTCCAGGTGAATCGCCCGGCGCCGGCGTTCGAGTTGCCAGGGGTTGTGGGTAAGGAGTTCCAGGAGGTCAAGCTGTCCGACTACGCAGGGAAATGGGTAGTCCTGTTTTTCTACCCACTGGACTTCACCCCCATATGACTCTCGGAGATCCTCGAGTTCTCCCGGCGGGAGAGCGAATTCGCGGCGGAATGCACCCAGATCCTCGGGGTCAGCACGGACAGCAAGTTTTCTCACCTGGCGTGGGTCCATCAGGAACTCGGGGAGCTGAAATACCCCCTGCTTGCCGATTTCACCAAGCAGGTTTCGAAGGATTACGGGGTCCTGCTGGAGAGGCTCGGCGCCGCGTTGCGGGGGACGTTCCTCATCGATCCGGACGGGCTCGTCCGCGCGTACAGCGTACAGGACTTGACCGTGGGGAGGAACGTCGACGAGATCCTTCGGCTCGTTTCCGCGTTCAAAACCGGGGAACTGTGCCCCGTCGGCTGGCGCCCCGGGGAGAATTTTTTACCGCCAATCCCGAAAAACACCCGGTGTTAGTCCGGATTCCCTGAATGCCCTGCCCCTCACCCCGGTTCGTAGAAGTCCGACAGCTCCGCGACGTCGAACCCCTTCCCCCGCAGCCGTTCCCGGACCCCGGAGGCGTCGATGGTCGCCACCCGGACGAAGGCGGCATACCGGTCCGTTCCGTGGGGGGCCAGCACGAGGCTGCGCACCTCCACGGGGAGTTCGCCTAACGCCGCGGAGAGGCGCGTGACCTCCCCCATGTCCCGGGGGAGGATCACCTCCAGCCGCACGCCGATCCCTTCGATGTCGAGCGTATCGATGAGCGCGGAAAGGACGTCCGTCTTGGCGACGATCCCCGCGAGCCGATCCCCGTCCAACACCGGCAGGGCGCCGAGCCGCTGGCGGCTGAGGATCAGCATGGCATCGTCGATCGTGTCCTCCGGGGAAAGGGTCACGACGTCCCGGGTCATCACCTCCCCCACCGTCCGGGGCGCGCCGACCTCCTCGTCCGCCGCCCCACGGAGCGTCGCGTTCCGCAGGTCCGTGTCCGTGACGATGCCCAGGAGGCGCCCCTCCTCCACCACGGGCAGGTGGTGGATGCGGTTCGCCTTGAGAAGGCGCGCCGCCTCCGAAAGCGAAGCCCCCGGCGGAACGGTCACGAGGTCGCGCTTCATCCTCCGGCCGACGAACATGGCGTTTCCTCCCTTCCCTGCAGGGTCCTGATGTGGGCGAGCGCCGAGGCGACGAACGATTCGACCCGGTACCCGCCCTCCAGCACGGAGACCACGCGGCCCCCGCAATGGCGGTCCGCGAGTTCCAGCAACCGGCGCGTCATGTGGACGTACGCCGCCTCGGTGCACTCCAGGTCCGCGATGGAGTCGTCCCGGTGGGCGTCGAACCCCGCGGACAGCAGGATCAGCTCCGGACGGAACGCCTCGATGGCCGGCACGACCTCCCGCTCGAAGGCGCCGATCATCTCCTTGTCCCCGGCGTGGGGCGACAGCGGGACGTTCAGGGTGGCCCCCGCGCCGGCCCCTTTCCCCCGGTCCATCCGGCGCCCCGTTCCCGGGTAGCAGAAGGAGGGGTGTTCGTGGATGCTGACGAAGAGCGTGTCCGGGTCCTCCTCGAACAGATCCTGGGTGCCGTTTCCGTGGTGCGCGTCCCAGTCGAGGATGCAGATCCGCGCGACGCCGTAGGCGGAGCGGGCGTAGGACGCGCCGACCGCCACGTTGTTGACGAAGCAGAACCCCATCGCCGTGGCGCGCCCCGCGTGGTGCCCCGGGGGGCGCACGGCGCAGAAGGCGTTGTCCGAGCGGTCCGAGAAGACCGCGTCGATCCCCGCCATCACGCCGCCGGCCGCCAGCAGGGCCGCCTCGTAGCTCCCCGCTCCGATCGCGCAGTCCCGGGTGGCGAAGTACCGGTCCCCCCGGGAGACGGCTTCCCGGAACGCCTCGAGGTACGCCGGGTCGTGGACGGCGTGGAGCGCCTCCATCCCCGGCATGTACGGCTCCGTCACGATCAGGCTGCCGAGGAGCCCTTCGCGCCGGATCGCCTCCCGCAGCGCCGTGAGGCGCCTCAGTCCCTCGGGGTGGCCCACCGGCGTCCCGTGGGAGAGGTACTTCTCCGACCAGACGAACGCCGTCCTGCGCGGCGTGTCCGTGTAGATCACCTTGTGGCCGTCCCACGGCGCGGCGCAGAGGAGGTACGCCTTGCCGAGGGGGAAGAGGAACTCCTCGGAGTGCGCGGCGTCGCGCTCGAAGGTGTAATACCCTTCCCGGTCGCGCCAGACCGGAACCTTGAGGTCCCGCCGGAAGGCGGCGACGTCACTCATGTGGGTGAGGCGCCGGACCTCCTGCTCGAACACGGGAAGCCCAAGCCGCCGGACGAGGTCCCAGAGGCCGTCCCGCACCTCCTGGAACTGCTCCCGGTCGGTGCATTCGAACCCCTCCTTCGCCCAGTAATATTTCCCCACGGAGAGGGAGGCCTTCAGCCGGAAGAGGTGGAAGCCGAGGTCGTGGAAGAGCCGCTCGTAGAGCCGGAACAGGGCGGAGGCGTACCCGGTGCTCTGGCGGGTGAGGGAGATTCCCTCGATGTAGACGACGCGGTGGCCCGGCCGCGTGGGGAACGGGAGGAACGGAACGATCCGGTCCCTCTCCCGGTAGAGGTCGAGGGTGAGGTGCCCCACCGACTCCTCTCCCCGGAGGATCTGGCAGTCGTAGAGGAGCCGGTCGCTGCCGAACAGGAGCAGGCCGTCCCCGTGGGCGAGCCCGTGCACCTCGGCGGACAGGAGGGCCAGGAGTTCTCCCGGGGCGACCCGGTTTTCGAAGAGGTCCCTCCAGAGGGCGAGCATGCGGTGCCGCAACGGCGGCTTCCGGACCAGGAACGGCGTCCCCTTGCCGCTCTTCTTGAGGACGGAGGGGTTGAGCTCCGCTCCGAAGAGGCGGTTCGCCGCGATCAGCCGGTCGAACCCGTCGGCGATGTCGCGTTCGGGCCAGGGTCCGCCGGGTCCCCACCCCCGCGTGCCGTCTGCCGCCATCGCCCCATTCTCCGACAGACGCCTCCCGGCGACAAGGTCCCGGAGCCGGCGGGGTCTGGCGGGGGACACACTATCCCCATGTCCCCGGCATGTGCCAAGAGTGTCCCCCTGAGCCGGGTGTCCCCCTGACCGCGGGATGGGGATAAGATGGAGCGGATGCGACGGCATGCGATCCACGCGATCCCCTGGCTCCTGGGCTTTCTCCTGGCGGCGCAACCGGTGCGGGGGGAGGACAACGCAGCGTCCGCATCCGTGCCGCCACCCCCGCCGCCGGCGGTGATCCGCGTTGCGGCCGTGGGGGACATCATGATGGGAACGACGTTCCCGGAGGAGATCCTTCCCCCGGAGGACGGGGCGACGCTGTTCCGGGCCGTCCTGCCGCTCCTCGCCGGCCACGACATCGTCTTCGGGAACCTCGAGGGGCCGCTCACGGACGAGGAAAAATCCCCGAAATGCCCCAAGCCCCGGAAGAAGGGACGCCCCTGCTTCGCCTTCCGCACGCCCCCCCGGTACGCCGAGCGCCTCCGGGCGGCCGGCTTCACCGCCCTGAACGTGGCGAACAACCACTCCCTCGACTTCGGGATGGAGGGGCTGGACAACACCCTCGCGGCCCTCGACAACGCCGCGATCCAGGCGGTGGGAGGGGAGCGCGTGGCCGTCTTCACGGCTGCAGGGAGGCGGATCGCCGTCGCGGGTTTCTCCTACTCCCTCCAGACGCGGTACGTTCACCCGCTCCTGGACACGGACCGCGCGCGGGAGATCGTGGCGCGTCTCAAGGAGGAGAACGACCTCGTCCTGGTGTCGTTCCACGGCGGCGCGGAAGGAAAAGGGGCGCTGCGGGTCGCGGACGCCGAGGAGGAGTTCCTGGGGGAGAAGCGCGGGAACGTGGTGCGTTTCGCGCGCGCCGCGGTCGACGCGGGGGCGGACCTCGTGCTCGGCCACGGGCCGCACGTCCCGCGCGCCCTGGAGATCTACCGCGGGAAGCTGATCGCCTACAGCCTGGGGAACTTCGCCACGTACAGCATGTTCAACCTGAAGGAGGAGAGCGGGATCAGCTACGTGCTGCAGGCGGAGCTGTCGCCGGAAACCGGGGACGTGGTGCGGTTCCGCACCCCGTCGGTCGCGCTGCGGGATCTCGGCGTCCCGCACCCCGACCCTTCCGGGAGGACGGAGAAGCTGCTCCGCACGCTGTCGGAGGAGTTCCTCGCGGGGGAGCCCGACGCCGACGAAAGGCGGGAGATCTTATCCCGCCTTTGGGAATGACCGCGGCTGGCGGGGGACACTCTTCCTCTCCATCCCGGACGGTGAATCGAAAACGAAGAGTGTCCCCCTGAACGGGTATCGCCAGGACGCGGCGGCAAGGTCGTGGAGCGGGCGGGTTTCCCGGAGGCGGCCTATGGAGCGAGGTAGAGGTTCGGAGCGAGCGGAATGGCAGCGAGCGGGCGCAGGTCGCGAGCGTAGCCGAAGGGAAAGCCCGCCCGCGGAATTAGAGACCTTGCCGCCGGGTCAGTTCTCGACTTCGTTCTCTTCGAAGAGGAGGCGCTTGGCGCCGATGTACCGACGGACGTAGTACGGCGTCTCGAGGTTGTCGATCTTCACCTTCCGGTCCCGCGACGAGGCGTGGATGAACCGGTTGTCCCCGAGGTAGATCCCCACGTGGGAGGGGTACTTCGCGTAGGTGCGGAAGAAGACGAGGTCGCCGATGGAGAGCTCCGCCCTGTCGACCTGCACCCCCTCGCGGAACTGTTCCCGGGCGGAGCGCGGCAGCTCCAGGTTCAGGTAGGCGAACACCTTCCGGACGTAGGCGGAGCAGTCGAGCCCCTTCAGCGTCTCCCCGCCCCAGCGGTACGGGACGGAGAGCATCCGCTCCGCGACGCGGATCACCCGGTCCTTGAGCGACTCCTCCTCGGGATTCCCCGCCGCGGCTTTCGCCGCCCGGGCGACCTCCGCCAGCTCCTCCTCCGTGGGGAGCCTGGCGGCATCCGCGGGGAGGGTGGAGTCCTCCGGCTCGACGAGGGCGATCTCCTGCCCGGGACGCAGCTCCTGGCCGGGCTCGAGCAGGTTCAGGTCCTTCAGCGCGTCGGGGTCGAGGTTGTACCGGCGTGCGATCCGCTCGAGGGTGTCCTTCCCCCCCGCCGTATAGGTCAGGGGAATCGCCTCGCGGACGACGATCTGGGAACCCGGCTTGAGGCGCTTCTTGCCGCGCAGGGGATTCAGTCGCCGGAGCTCCCGCTCGGGGACTTCGTACGTCCGGGCGATGGACCGGACGGTGTCCCCCTTCCGCACCGTGTGGAGCTGGGGGCGGGATCCTTCCGACGGATCGACAGGCCCTTCCTTCGGAGCCACGTCGCGGGCTCCACGCTTCCCTTGCGGTGACGCGTTCCGGGCCTGGGCCTCCGTGCCGGGGAGGACGAGTTCCATCCCGATGGGCAGGCGGCTCCCCGAAAGCCCGTTCGCCGCTTTCAGTTCCCGGACCGAAGTCCCGTGGTCCCTGGCGATCCGCCCGAGGGTGTCCCCCTTCCGGACGATGTACGTCTCATCGGCCGCGGAAACGGCCGGGATCGCGGCCAGGAGGAACGCGGAAACGAAGGCAAGGATCAGCCGTTTCATATCAGGAACGATTCTCCACGCATTTTCCGATTGCGGCGAGGATACCACAGGGCCGCCCCGGGAGGAACCCCGAAATTTCCCGGTTTCTATGGTATGTTCTAAGCCGAAACCCCTTCGGTTTTCGCGGCGCTGCGGAGGAAACCGGAATTGGACGCCCGCTCGCACCCTCGCACGCTCTTTCCCGGATCTCTCATCGCCATCCTGGCCCTTTTCCTTTACCTCTTTCCGGCCATCCCGCCCGTCCCCGCCGGGTGGGCCGCCGCGGCGGACACGCCCGGGGGTGTCGTTCGGATCGGCGTGCTCGCCCCCCTCACCGGCCCCTATGCGGCCGGCGGGACTTCGTTCGTCCAGGCGGCCACCCTCGCCGCGGAGCGGACGAACGAGGAGGGCGGCGTGCTCGGGCGCCGCGTGGCCGTGGTCGTGGCGGACACCCAGGGACGGGTGGACGTGGCGAAGTCCGAGGCGCTGAGGCTGGTCTCGCGGGAAAAGGTCGCCGCCATCGTTGGTGCGTACCTCTCGGAGGAGACGGTGGGCGTCATGGAGGTGGCGGGGGGCCAGAGGACGGTGATGATCGTCCCGGTCGCGGCGACGGCGGAGATCACCGACCGCGTGCGCGAGGACCCCGGGCGGTACCGGTACGTTTTCCGCGTGGGGTATTCGATCCGCCAGTGGGCGGAGCTGGTGTCGGCGTTCCTCGCGAACCTCCCGGCGCGGCGGTACGCCTTCGTCGGCGCGGGGATCCGCTGGAACCGGGAACTGGGGGACGCCCTCGAACGGACCGCGGGGAGGGCGGGGATATCTCCCACGTACACCGCCTACTACAGCCCGGGGAACCCGGCCTTCGATCCCCTGGCGGTAGCCGCGGCGGCGACCGCCCCGGACATCCTGGTGCTGGGGGACCCCGGGCGGAACTCCGTGTCGTTCCTCTCGCGGCTGCGCGAGGTCGCCCCGGGCCTCCCGGTGCTCTCCATCGGGGGCGCGCTGGGGGACGCGCGTCTTGCCGCCTCGCTCCCCCTCTCCGGGCCCCTGTACGTGCAGGCCGCGGCGTGGAGCGGCTCGTCCCCCGCGGCGACGGAATACGTCCGGCGGTACGAACGGCGATACGGGGCCCCGCCCGTGGGATACAGCGACACCCTTCCGTACGACGCGGTGAACGTGCTCGCCGCGGCCTGGCGGAAGGCCGGGACGCTGGACGCCGCCGCGGTCGTCGAGGCCCTGGAGAAGGGCGCGTTTCCGGGCGTGGCGGGAACGTACCGGTTCGACGCCGACCACCAGGCCCTCTGGGGAACGGGCCCCGGCGAGCTGCGCGGCACCGTCGTCCGCTGGGAGCGGGACGGCGCGCGGATCGTCTTTCCCCCGCGCTGACCGGAGAGGAGCCTCCATTGCCCCCCCTCCCCCAGGTCCTCCTCGACGGGTTGCTCGCAGGCGGCGCGTACGCGCTGATGGCGGCCGGCATGGCGCTGATCCTCGGGGTGGTGAAGGTCGTCAACCTGTCCCACGGCGCCTTCTTCACCCTCGGGGCGTACGTGGCGTACGCCCTCGCCGAACGGGGAATCGTCGGTTCCCTCGCCGCCGCGCCGGCGGCGGCGATCGCGTTCGCCTTCGGCGTCTTCCTCGGGAAGAGCTTCGTGAACCCCGTCCGCAGCCACCCGTTTGCCGTCCCCGTCGGAACGCTCGCGTGCGCCATCCTCTTCGAACAGGCAGCCCAGCTGGTCTGGGGGCCTCACCCTCTCGCGGCGTCCGGCGGGGCTCCGTGGACCGGGCCGGCCGGGATCGTCGTCCGCCGTTGGGGAGCCGTCGCCTTCCTCTTCTCCGCGGGGCTCCTCTGGGCTCTCCGGGTGTTCCTCGGCCGCCGGCCAGGGCTCCCGCTGAAGCTGGTGGCGGAGGACGAGGAGATCGCGTCCTCCGTCGGGATGGACGTGGAGACGGTGCGGTACATGACGTTCGGCGCGGCGTCCGCGATGGCCGCGGTGGCGGGAGCGCTCCTCGCGCCCGCGGGGGCGATCACCCCGACGATGGGCCGCGGACCCCTCGTCCTCTCCCTGATCGTGGTGATCGTTGCGGGGATGGAGTCGGTCGGGGCTATCTTCCTTCTTTCCGTTGCGTTGGGGGTCCTCGGGAACGCATGCGCCTACTACCTCTCCCCCCAATGGTCGTACGTCGCGTTGCTTTGCTCGGTGGCCCTGCTGCTCGCGGCGCGCCCCGCGGGGATCGTTTCCGTCCCCGGGAGGCGGGACTGAATGCTGAAACCGGTGCCTTTAGCTCGCGGGGGGCTTCCTTTCCGGCTACGCTCGCGACCTGCGACCGCTCGCTGCCATTCCGCTCGCCTGAAAACACAACCTCGCTCCATAGGCCGCCTCCGAGGAACCCCCCGCCTCGCTTCCGGCACCGGTTTACCGCAATGACCTTCCGTACTTCTATGTGTCCCAGCACCCGGAAGGAATCCGCCGTAGGCGGGTGGCTGGCGGCCGGGATCGGCCTGCTCCTCCTCTTCCCCCTCTCCTCCCCCGACGCCTACCTCCTCGACGTGCTCACCACGGGATTCCTCCTCGCCGCATTCACCGCCTCTTGGGACGTCGTCGGCGGAATATCCGGACAGGTCACGCTGGGCCACGCCCTCCCGTTCGGCGCGGCGGCCTACACCCTGGCGATCCTGACCCGGCTTGCCGGATGGCCCATCCCTCTTGCCGCGGCGGCCGCGGTCCTGGTCGCGGCGGCGGCCGGCGCGGGGATCGGCCTGCTTGCGGCGCCCCTGTCGGGCCCCTTCGTCGCCGTCCTCACCCTCGCGCTGGGGGAGGCGGCGCACGAGGTCGCCGCGGGGCACGCCTTCCTCTCCGGCCCCGGAGGATACGCGTGGGGAGGCGAGGGAGGGATACCGGTCGCCCTCCCGTGGGGGGACGTCCCCCCCTTCGCGTCGTACTACGCTGGGCTGCTGTTCCTCTGCCTCTCCACCCTGGGAATCCTGTTCTTCTGCCGCTCGGAATCGGGGCTCATCCTCCGCGCCGTCGCGGGAAGCCCGCTGACCGCCCTGGCCTCGGGGGTCCCGATCCTCCGGTTCCGCCGGCTCGCATTCGCCGTGGCTTCGGCGTTCGCCGGCGCGGCGGGCGCCGGGTTCGCCATCCACGTGGGGAGGGCCACGGCCGGGGACCTCTCCCTGGAGCTCTCCTTCCAGGCCGCCACGTTCGCCGCCGTCGGGGGGCGCGGAACCGTGATCGGACCGGTGGTGGCCGCCGTGACGCTCCACGCCCTGTTCCAGGGACTTTCCCTCCCGCCCGCCGTGCGGGTCCTGGTGTACGCCGCGACGCTCCTGGCGACGCTCCGGTTCTTCCCGGGAGGGGTCGCGGGAACGGTCCGGGAGGCCGCCGCGCGCCTCCGTCCCCGGGAGAGGGGCCGTGGCGGGCGGAGCCGGGGCGAGGAAGCCCCGCCGGGAAATTCCCCGTGACGGCGCTCCTTGCGGCGACGGGGATCGGGAAGTCGTTCGGTGGCACTCGGGTGCTCGACGGCGTCACGCTGTCGATCGCCCCGGGGGAGCCCGTGGGACTCTTCGGCCCCAACGGCTCCGGGAAGACCACCCTCGCGAACGTCCTCTCAGGGCTCCTCCCCCCGGACGAGGGGACGATCGCCTTCGATGGGGGGGACGTCACCCGGATGCCGCTGGACGCAAGGTGCCGCCTGGGGATGGCGCGGACGTTCCAGATCCCGCACCCGTACCCTTCCCTGACCGTCCAGGAGGCGGTGCGCGTCGCGGTCGGGTCCGCCGGCCCCCGGGCGGTTCCGGCCGGAGGGACCCGGGAAGAGAAAATCGGGGAGATCCTGTCCCGCTCCGGGCTGTACGACCAGCGGCTCGAGCCGTGCGGACGCCTCTCCCAGGGATGTCTGCGCCGACTGGAGTTCGCCCGGGCCCTCGCGTGCCGTCCGAAGCTCCTGATCCTGGACGAGGTCTTTTCCGCGCTGTCCGCGGCGGACGAGGAGGAGCTGCTGGCCCTGCTGCGGACGGTGAACCGGGAGAGCGGGGCGGCGTTCCTCCTCATCTCCCACAACCGGATGTTGCTTTCGGCGACGTGCCGCAGGATCCTCTATCTCGAGGAGGGACGAATCGTCCGGGAGAAGGCGGTGTAAGGGGTGGGGGTTCCCGCCGGCGGAAACCTCAAGGTGAGGGAGCTGACCGTTGCCTTCGGCCAGGTCGTGGCGGTGCGCGACGTCTCCCTGTCGGTCCGGGAGGGGGAGACGGTCGCGATCTTCGGGGCGAACGGCTCGGGGAAGACCACCTTCCTGAAGGCCGTCGCGGGGCTCCTCCCGGTGACGCACGGAAGGGTCCTCTACCGCGGGGAGAATCTCACTCTGCTTCCGGCCCACGAGCGGGCGGCGCGCGGGATCCGGTACGTGTCGGACCGGTCCCGCGTGGCGGTCCGTATGACGGTGAGGGAGAACCTCGACGCCGGGGCCTGGCTCCTCCCCCCCTCCCGCCGGGAGGGGGCAAGGGAACGGGTCCTCTCGATCTTCCCCGTCCTGGGGGAGAAGGCCCGGGCGCCCGCGGGAGTCCTCTCCGGCGGCGAGCGCCAGATGCTGATCCTCGGGCGCGCGCTGATCGGCGAGCCGACGCTGCTGCTGATGGACGAGCCGTTCCTGGGGCTCTCGCGGGAGGCGCGGGACCGGGTGATCGAGGCCGTCCGCGGAACGCTGGCGGGGAAGGCGGCGATCCTTCTCGCGGAACACGACGCGGAAGGGGCGCTCCGGCTCCTCGACCGGCACGTGATCTTCCGGAACGGCGTTGTGGTGCACGAGGGAGCCCGGGAGGAGACCCCCGATACGGCGGCGCTGCTGTCGCTGTTCCGGCGGCATTTCCGGGCCGGGAAGGCGGCCCGGGAGGAGACAGAGTCCGGGAACGGGGAGGAACGATGAGCGCGGGAACGAAGGGGAAAAAGGGAAACGGGGAACGGGAGCCGATCACGCTGACGCTGCCGGCGGTGCTCCTCGATCAGCTGGCGGACTTCTGCAGGGAGTACCGGGTGACGCCGGATCTCGTGGTGGAAAGGGCGCTGGTCGAATATTTCCGGGAGGGGGACATGAGCCACTAAACCCCGGTCAGGGGGACATTCCTGGTTCAGTCCTTGGCCAGAGGGAAGGAGTGTCCCCCGCCAGCCGCGTAACGAAATGCCCCCTTCAGAATTTACCTGCCGATGGATTCCGAGATGAGTCCGGCCGTCTTCTCCCGGCGCTCGGCGTCGCGCTCCGCCACGATCCCCGCCATCCGCTCCTTCCACGGCCCGATGCGGAATCCGGCGCGGTCCCGCACGCAGGCGTCGATCAGGCCGCGGTAGAACCGGACCATCTCCCCCACCAGCGCCACGGAGTACTCCCGCCCCTGGATCTTGATCGTGTCCACGCCGAGGTCGATCAGGCCGGGGATATCGTCGACGAGGAAGAACGCCGGGTTCGGGAGCGTGACGCCCGCCGCCTCGACCCCGCCCTCCGCGTCCACCTGGTCCCATTGCGCCAGGCAGACTCGGTAGCAGAGGCCGCCCCGGTTGGGGCTCCCGGGGAAATGGTCTTTCCCCGCCGCGTCGACCCGGTGCTCGTGCCGGGTGTAGCTGCTCATGGTGCAGCGCCCCAGGAGGGTGAAGCAGGTGGTGGCGTGGACCAGGACCTCGAGCCCCACCCCCGCCTCCCGCTTGATCTTCCGCATGGTCTCCATCCCCATGCGGCACTCGGCCACGATCTGGGAAGCGCCCGCCTCCTTGTAGAAGAGGGCGTCCTGCACGTTGATGATCGTGCACCCCACGCTCGCGTGGAGGATCGTGTCGGGGTGGCGGTTCGAAAGGGCCATCATCAGCCCGGGGTCGGTGAGGATGAAGTCGCGGACGCCCTCGTCGTACAGGGCGTCGGTCCGTGCGAGGAACAGGGGGACCTCGGCGGAGGCGGGGAGGGTGTTGAAAGCGACCCGGAGGATCTTCCCTACCGAGCGGGCGTGCCGCGCCGCCTCGACGATCTGCGGGTCGTCCATCTCGAACTGCGCCCTGCGGCGGCTCCACCCCTTCGCGCCCACGTAGACGGCGTCTGCGCCGTTTTCGAAGGCGGCCCGCACCATCTCCAACGACCCGCCGGATGCCAGCAATTCGGCCATGCCGGTAAAACCCCCCTGTGGATCCCGCTGCCCGGGACGCGGAAAGAGGAATTATACCCCGGAGTTCCCGTCCTGTAAAACGGTTCCGACATATTTCCGGCCGGCGGTCCCGAAGTAATAGCCGTTGCAGAGCCCTTTCGGGGCATGGCGGCGCACGGCGTCGGCCCACTGCCCCCCGACTCCGTACTCCCCCCCGCGGGCGGCCCGGTCGAGGGCTTCCCGGTACACGGCCCCGATTTCCGACCGGTACGCGGCCGATTCGTACAGCCCCTCCACGCGGAAAACCCGGAAACCGTCCCCGAGCAGCCGGGGGAGGTGCTCCAGCATGCACATGTCCCGGCCGGAGAGGACCCCCTTCCCCACGGTCTTGAGGACCCAGTCGCGCGAGGTGAGCCAGTGCTCCTCCCGGCACGCCTTCGGGCACTTCGGGTCCGTCTCCTCCGGCTCCGTGAGGAGGAAGCAATGGTCGGCCACCCCGAGGGGGATCTTGCCGTGGACGAGGAGCTCCACCTCCACCCTTCCTTCCCGGGCGATCGTCCCCATCTCCTCCAGGGTCACCTCGGCGTTGGGCCGGACCCGGACCGCGCCGGCGTCCCGCATCACCCCGGCGGCAAGGTGCGTGTAGACGTTGGCGTACGCCCCCATGTGGGCGGGGACCGGCTTCCCCTTCTCCCGCAGGATCCGCAGGACCCCCAGGTTGTGGATCTCCAGGGCGTCCGCGCCCGCGGCCGCGGCGGCGTCGACGAGGCGCGCGACGTGGGGCAGGTCGGCCTCGCGCGGGGTGGCGGGGGTTGAGACGTACGCCTTCTTCCCGATCCCGTGGAGCCGGGAGACGGCCCCGGCGAGCAGGTCGAGGTCTTCCGCGTAGTTCCCCTCCACGCGGCGGCAGTACGGGCTCCCGAGGCACACCGCGTCGTACGGGGCGAGGTCCGTACCCGAGAGCTCCCCGGGGGAGGAGACGCTTGCGATGAGCTCGAACGGCTGCACGCGGGGGAACGCTCCGTGCGAAGGACGGGTCCGGCTACCGCCCGCCCTTCTTCAGGTCGATCAGGACGAGCTTGATGGCGGCCTTCAGCGTCTCGAAGACGCCGATTCCCCGGGGGGCGGATGCCTCGAACTCGGGGACGTTGCGCTGGTTCAACAGGGCGTGCAGCTCCGCGAGGGTGGCGATGCCGGGGAGGTCCCGCTTGTTGTACTGGATGACGAGGGGGGCCTTGTCCGGGTTGTACCCCTGCTCCCGCAGGTTCACCCGCAGGTTCTCCATGGACTCGAGGTTGGCGTCCATGCGGGTGAGCTGGGAGTCGGCGCAGAAGACCACGCCGTCCACGCCCCGCAGGATCAGCCGGCGGCTGGCGTCGTAGAAGACCTGCCCCGGTACGGTGTAGAGGTGGAACCGGGTCTTGAAGCCCCGCACCTCCCCCAGGGAGAGGGGGAGGAAGTCGAAGAAGAGGGTCCGCTCCGTCTCGGTGGCGAGGGAGATCATCTTCCCCCGCGTCTCGGGGGTCATCCGCTTGTAGATGTACTGGAGGTTGGTCGTCTTCCCGCAGAGGCCGGGGCCGTAGTAGACGATCTTGCAGTTGATCTCGCGGGAGGAGTAGTTGATGAAGGACATTATTTGAACAGGCTCTCGATGTCGGCTTCCGTCAGTTCCTCGATGATCCCGGCCCCCTCCCCCGCGCCCGCGTCGACGGAGGCGAGGACCTTCTCGAGGTCCCCCGACGCCCGCCGGACGCGCAGCCGGACGAGGCCGACGGAGGAGCGGCGGTCGAAGACCACCACGAGGATCAGCCGGTCCGCCACCACGGAGATGTGCATGTTGTCCCGTTCCCCCTCGTGGAACAGGATCGAGAACTCCTTCTCCCCGATGAGGTTGGCGAGCCCGCCGGTGGCGGCGATGTTCCCGGCCGCCAGGGACGCGAGGGACGTGGTGTCGAACCCCTCCGACCCGCCGACGGATGCGAGGAGCGTCCCGTTCTTGTCCACGAGGAAGACCACTTTCGAGTAGGAGTCCGAGAGGAGTTTCCGGAGGATCGCCAGGAACGCCTCGTGTTCCGGCTGCCGGAGGATGAAGTGCCCCTGCGCCATAGGCAGGAAGATACCACACGCCCCCCCAAAGAAAAAGACGCCTTTCCCGCCGCCGGGACCGCCGGCTACCGCATGAACCGGGTCAGGAAGAGGGACAGGCCGGGCCAGAAGGTGATGACCAGGAGCGCCGCGGACTGGGCGACGACCATCGGGACGACGGCCCGGGAGATCTCCTTCATCGGGATCCGCGCGATGCCGCAGGCGACGAACAGGTTGACTCCCACCGGCGGAGTGATCTGCCCGATCGCCATGTTCACCGTCATGATCACGCCGAAGTGGACGAGGTCGACCCCGAGGGCCTTGACCACGGGGAGCAGGATCGGGAGGAAGACGTAGAAGATCGAGATGGCGTCCATGAAGCAGCCGGCCAGGATCAGGATGCCGTTGATCAGCAGCAGACCCACCGCCTTCCCCGACGCGAGGTGCATCAGGCCGGAGGCGGCCGCGGCGGCGGTCCCGGAGGTGTTCAGCACCCACGCGAAGACGGAGGCGGTGCAAACCAGCAGCATCACCACCCCCGTGGTGACCCCCGTGTCGACCAGGATCTCCGGCAGGTCGGAGAGCGAAAGGTCCCGGTGGACGAAGAACCCCACGATCGCGCCGTAGACCACCGCGACGGTGGCCGCTTCCGTGGCGGTGAAGACACCCCCGTAGATTCCGCCGAGGATGATGAGGGGCGCCATCAGCCCCCAGAAGGCGTCCTTCAGGGCGGCCCCGATCTCCCGCAGGCTCCCCCGCTCCTCGGGGCGGATCCCCGGGTCCCGCCCGAACAGGAAGTAGGAGACGACGAAGAGGGAGAGGCCCACGAGCGCGCCGGGGAGGATCCCCGCGATGAAGAGCTTCGACACCGAGGCGTTGGCCACCACGCCGTAGATCAGGAGGGCGATCGAGGGGGGGATGATGATGCCGATGCCGCCCCCCGCCGCCATCAGGGCCGCCGCCGACCTCCGGTCGTACCCCGCCTTCACCATCCCGGGGATCAGGATCGCCCCCAGCGCCGCCGTGTCGGCCGGGCCGGAGCCCGAGATGCCCGCGAAGAAGATGGACACGATCACCGCCACCATCGCCAGCCCCGCCGGGAACTGGCCGACCACCACCGTGGCCAGCCGGATCAGCCGCTCCGAGATCGCCGTCTTGGCGAGCAGGTTGCCGGCGAGGATGAAGAACGGGACGGCCAGCAGGGTCCACGAGTCCGTGGCGCTGAAGAGCTGCTGGGGGACCAGCTGCAGCGGGGCGAGGTCGAATGCGACGATGGAGAGGACGCTGGAGATCCCCAGCGCGACGGCGATCGGGAAGTTCAGGAACAGCAGGACGCCGAAGCTCCCGAACAGGAGGAGGGGGACGCGCGGGTCCATCCGTCAGGCCACCGGGGCCGACGCCCCGGGCCCGGGGACGCCCCGACGGTGCCGCCACCACGCCTCTACGGCACGGACCACGAACAGCGCGGAACCCAGGGGGACCGCCAGGCCGACGAGCCAGCTGGGGTATCCCAGGGACGCCATCATCCGGTTCTCCATCTGGAGGGCCGTCACCTTCGCGCCGTACCAGAACGTGGCGGCGAAGAAGGCGGATGTCCCGGCCAGGATGGCGACGTCCAGCGCGGCGCGGAACCCGGCGGGGAAGGCGTCGTAGAGCATGGAGAGCCCGAGGTGGGAGTGGCGCTTGACCGCCGCGGAGGAGCCGAGGAACGTCACCCACACGAAGAGGTTCGGCACGAGCTGGTCGATGTAGGAGAGGGGGAGGTCGAACACGTACCGGGTGACCACCGTGACGAAGGTGATCAGCACCATGACGACGAGGAGGAGGCAGAGCGCCCCCTCCTCCAGGTTCTCCCAGATCCTGCGGGCCACGGGGAGCGGCCGCCGGGCGCCGCTACTTCTTCGGCGCCGGCTTCTTCCCGCCCTTCGCCGGGGCCGAGACGGCCTTCTCGGCCTTCTCCACCTCGGCGAGCATGAGCTTCATGTTGTCCGCCCCGACCGCGTCCTTCACCATGTCGTACACCGGCTGGACCTTCCCCTTGAAGACCGCGATCTGGGCGGGGGTCAGGACGTTGACCTGCATACCCTTCTTCTTCAGTTCCTCGGGGAGGGCCTTCTCCTCCTCGGCGGAGACGGCGCGCTCGTACGCCACCGCCTCCTTCGCCGCCGCCCGGATCGCCTTCTGGTCGGCCGGGGGGAGGGATTCGAAGAGCTTCTTGTTGATGCAGAGGATGAGCGGGTCGAAGGAGTAGTGCCACATGGTGAGGTACTTCTGCACCTCGTACAGCTTGCTGCTGTAGATGATCGCGGTGGGGTTCTCCTGCCCGTCGATCACCCCCTGCTGCAGGGAGGTGAAGACCTCGCCGAAGCTCATGGTCACCGCGTTCGCGCCGAGGAGCTTGAACGTCTCCAGGTACAGCTTGCTCCCCGCCACCCGGAACTTGATCCCCTTCATGTCGTCCGGCGCCGCGATCGGGCGCCTGGAGTTGGTGAGCTCGCGGTAGCCGTTCACGCCGATCCCCAGCCCCACGACCCCCTTCTCGTCGAGCCATTTCATGGCGAGGTCGCCCATGGGGCCGTCCGCCACCCTGTTGGCCACCTCCATCGAGGGGTACAGCCACGGGAGGTTGAAGACGTCGAACCGCTTGTCCAGGAAGAGGGCGAGGATGATCGGCGAGTCCCACGTCATGTCGATGACTCCGGACTGGAGCATCTCCAGCTCCGCCTTCTGGCTCCCGTTCGCCAGCTGGCTCTGCGGGAAGACCTTCACCTCGATCCGGCCGTTCGTCCCCTTCGCCACGAGTTCCGCGAACCGCCGGGCCCCCTTGTCCCACGGCGAGTCCTGCGCCGTGACGTGGGACAGGCGGATCGTCTTCTCCGCGGCGCCCGCCGCGCCGGCAAGCAACAGCAACCCGACCGCCATGGATGTGATTCGACGAACGGTGTTCCTCCGCATGCCGTTACCCCTTTCCATTTCCCATCGCCCGCCGGATCCCGGATTGTAACTTCCCAGCTACGTCCCTGGGTGTAATTACAGGAGCGGGTGGGCGGCCATCGCCTTCAGCCGCGCCCAGCGCCGGTCGACCTCGACCTGGAACCGCTCGAGCTCCGGCTTGCAGTCGGGCTTCAGCATGTGCCGCGTCTTCCCCATCTGCTTGAGCCACTCGGTGACCGGGACCTTCTTCCCCTTCTCCTCCGGGTCGTAGTTCAGCGTCGTGATGCCGTTCTCCACCTCGTAGAGGGGGAAGAAGCAGCAGTCCACCGCCGCCTGGATGATCGGCACGGAGACCCGCTCCTCGGTCCGCCACGCCAGGGGGCACATGGAGATCATCTTCACGAAGCACAAGCCCTGCTCCTCCGCGTACTTCTGCGCCTTGGCGGCCTTGCGGACCATGTCGCGGGGATTGCTCTCGGCCACCGTGCAGACGTACGGGATGTGGCACGCCGTGAAGATCTGCGCCGTGTCCTTGTGGTGCGTGCTCTTTCCGTGCTGGTACGGCCCGTAGTTGGAGGTCGAGGTCGAGTGGCCCAGGGGGACGGTGAAGGAGAGCTGGGAGCCGGTGTTCTGGTACCCCTGGTTGTCGTACTCGACGATGATCATCCGGTGGTTGCGCATCGCCGCCCCGATGGAGGGGCCCATGCCGATGTCGTGGCCGCCGTCGCCCGTCACCATGATGAACGTGATCTTCTCGTCCTTCGGGATCTCCCCGCGGACCTTCCGTTCCTCGAACATCTCGACCACCCCGGACAGGGTGGCCGCGCCGTTCTGGAAGAGGTTGTGGATGTAGGTGACCTTGTGCGCCGTGAACGGGTAGCCGGTGGTGACCACCATGCCGCAGCCGGTGTGGTACAGCACCACCACGTGCCCCTCGATCCCCTTGAGGAACGTGTTCATGTTGACGAAGATGCCGCAGCCGGGGCACGCGCCGTGGCCCGGGCCGATCCGCTTCGGCCGCTCCGTGAGGTTCCGGAGGATGTTCCCCTTGACCTCCATCTTCCCGTCGGGGCCGACCTCCACCCGCGTGAGCCCCGTCGACTCCGAAAGGGAGATCGGGTCGTACGCCTTCGCGGGCGTGAACGACGCGTCGCCCGGGTTGGCGCCGAAGTAGGCGTACGGGACCTTCACCGCCCCGGTCTTCGCGATCTCCACCGCCTCGCGCAGCATCGCGGCCGCGTCCTCGACGAAGAACTCCTTCCCGCCCGTGCCGTAGACCCGGGCGGCCACCTGGGTCGAATTCCCCTTGATGCCCTGGAGGGCCGCCTTCACCTCGATCGCCATGGCGCCGCCGTAGGCGCCGTAATTGTCCTGCCGGTCCGCCACCACCAGCCCCTTCACCCTGGAGAGGGCCGCGCGAACCTCCTCGATGGGGAACGGCCGGATGACGTTGGGGCGGATCAGGCCCACCTTCAGCCCCTCCTTGCGCAGCGCGTCCACCGCCTCCTTCGCCGTCTCGGCGGCGGAGTTCAGGATGAAGAGCGCGCTGTCCGCGTCCTCCATCCGGTACAGCTCGAGGAAGTCGTACCGCCGGCCGGAGAGCGCCTCGTACTCCGCGAAGACCTTCTTCACGGCGTCGTAGGAGCGCACCATCGCGTCGGCCTGCTGCTTCTTGTTGTTGATCTGGTCCGGGTCGTTCATGTACGGCCCGATGGTGACCGGCTTGGCCGGGTCCACCGACGACACCGTCGGCACGAACGGCCCCAGGAAGTCTCGGACGACCTGGTCGTCCGAGAAGATCTCGATGCGCCGCTTCTGGTGGGAGGTGAAGAAGCCGTCGTAGGCGACGAACACCGGGAGGCGCACCGCCATGTCCTCGCCGATCTTCGGCGCCATCACGTTCATGTCGTAGACCGCCTGGGCGTCCGACGCCATCAGGATGATCCACCCCGTGTTCATCGCCAGCATGATGTCGCTGTGGTCGCCGCGGATGTCCAGGGGGCCCGACACGGCGCGGGTGACGATGTTGAACACCATCGGGAACCGCACCCCCGACTGGACCGGGAGCTGCTCGTAGGCGAAGAGCAGGCCGTTCGCGGAGGTGGCGTTGAAGACGCGCCCCCCCGCGGTGCTCGCGCCGAAGCAGATCCCCGCGGCGCCGTGCTCGCCGTCCCCCGGGATCATCCGGATGGTGTGCTCCCCCTCCGCCTTCATCGCGTCGAGGGTCTCGGCGACCTCGGTGGAGGGCGTGATGGGGTAGTACCCCATGACGTGGTAGTTGATCTGCTTGGCCGCCGTCGCCGCGATCTCGTTCCCGCTCTGGACGACC
>DASWBR010000272.1:0-2053 GCA_036390495.1 Candidatus Deferrimicrobiaceae bacterium
TACGGGCTCTCCGACGAGCACGTGGTCGAGGAGGCGATCCGGATGTGCGCCGCGGGGAAGTCGCTTCTCCCCTCCATCCTCTTCGGGATCCGCTCCCGCCTCGAGAAGATTGTCTGACCGCGTGCCTCCCGGCCCGGCCGCCCGCCGCCGCCTCGATGCCGAGCTGGTCGAGCGGGGGGTTGCCCCGAGCCGGGCGAAGGCCCAGGGGCTGATCCTCGCGGGACGCGTTCTTCTCGACGGGACAGTCTGCTCGAAGTGCGGCGCCCCGGTCGGCCCGGGGCAGAAGGTCTCCCTCCTCCCCGAGACGCGGCCCTTCGCCTCCCGGGGAGGGGAGAAGCTGTCGGGGGCGCTTTCGGATTTCGGGATCGGCGTGGCCGGCCGGGTCGTTCTGGACGTGGGGGCTTCCACGGGGGGGTTCACGGATTGTCTCCTTCAGGCAGGCGCCCTCCGGGTGTACGCCGTGGACGTGGGGGAGCGGCTCCTCGACGACCGTCTCCGCCGGGACCCCCGGGTGGTCTGCATCGAGAGGGTGAACTTCCGCCACGCCCGGGAGGGGCTTCTCCCGGAGAAAGTCTCCCTCGCCACCGTCGACGTGTCCTTCATCTCACTCCGCCACATCCTGCCGGTTCTCCCCCTGTTCCTCTCGCCGGGGGCCGACGTGATCCCCCTCGTGAAGCCGCAATTCGAGGTGGGGAGAGGGAAAGTCGGGAAGGGAGGGGTCGTGCGGGACGAGTCTTTGCGACGCGGGGCGGTCCGGGAAGTGGCCTCGTTCGCGGCGGCGGCGGGGTACTCGGTAATCGGGGAGTCGGAGAGCCGCGTCACGGGGCCTAGGGGGAACCGGGAGGTTTTCCTGCACCTCCGGTGGGACGGATTGAAGGAAACGGGCACAATTTCCGAGAAGAAGGCTGGTACCCCCTTGCCAAGAGGGGCGGGTCATACATAATTGAGGTAGAATTTCGCGCCCCTGGGGCGGGAAAACACGAGGTGCGGAAATGAGACGGCCTGCAGACACGTTCCGGGCGGTCGCGATTCTTTCGGCGTTCTTCCTCCTCCCCGTGGCGGGACACGCCCAGCAGGAGGCGGCGGCGCCCCCGCAACAGGAAGCGCCCGAGCCTCCACAGCGGGAAGCGCTGGCACCCGCTGTCAAGGCTCCACCCCCGGAGGGGCTGGTGCACACCGTGGTCGAGGGGGACACCCTCTGGGATCTCGCCGCGAAACACCTAGGCTCCCCGTGGAAGTGGCCGGAGATCTGGGAGCGGAACCGGTACGTGACCAACCCGCACTACATCTTCCCGGGGAACCGGATCGTGATCTTCCCGCCGGGACCCGTTGCGGTCTCGATCCAGGAGGAGGTTCCGGCATCCGCTCCCGCACCGGCTCCCGCCGTGGCAGAAGCGCCTCCACCCGAACCTCCGGCCGCGCCGGCCGCAGCGATCCCCATCAAACCGATACCAAAGGAGCCGTACCTCGACATCAAGCCGGGGGATTTTGTAACGGGCGGCGAATTCGTCCGGGAGAGACCGAAGGGAATCGGGAGAATCTGGGGCGGCAGGGACCCCAAGGTCGGTTTCGCGGAGGGGGACCTCGTCTACCTGCTCCTCGACAAGGAGATTCCCGCCGGACAGCTTCTGGGGGTGTACAGGGTCCGGGGTCCGGTTCCGGTACCCGGCGAGGGTAGGAAATCCGGCTACGTGAAATTCCTCATCGGCATCCTCCAGGTGGGACGTGTGGACCAGGAGGGGCAGCTGAACGCGCGGGTGCGCCAATCCTTTACGGACATCACCCGGGACGACCTGATTTCCGAGGAGATCCCCTCGTATTCCGAGGTGAAGATCGTCCCGGGCGCGGAGGGGCTCGAGGCCGCCGTGATCACCGGGCGGAACCCGACCGAGTTTTTCGCGACGGGCGACTTCGTCTACCTGAACCGCGGTGCCGCGGCCGGGGTCGCCGTGGGAAACGTCTTCCGGATGGTTACGGTGACCGGGTACGCCCGGGGGATCCCGTCCATCCGCGGGAAACGGGTGCGGTCGGAGGTGGCGTGGGCCGCGGTGGT
>DASWBR010000273.1:0-10261 GCA_036390495.1 Candidatus Deferrimicrobiaceae bacterium
CCAGTCAAGGCCGTCACGGCGGCTGTCTCCGCGGCGAACCGGGAGGTGGGGGGAAATGTCGTCGAGCAGAACGCGATGGAATACCAGGTCCGCGGCCGCGGGTACCTGCGCTCCAAGGAGGACGTGGAGAACATCGTCGTCGCCACGTCCCTTGGCGGAACCCCCATCTACGTGAGGGACCTGGGCGTCATCCAGATGGGGGGGGAGAGCCGCCGGGGGCTCCTGGAGGAGAACGGGGAGGGAGAGACCGTCGGCGGGATCATCGTCATGCGGTACGGCGAGAACGCCAAGGCGGTGATCGACCGGGTGAAGGCGAAGCTGAAAGGGTTGCAGTCGGGCCTCCCGCCGGGGGTGACCGTCCATACGGCGTACGACCGCAGCGATCTGATCGGGAGGGCGATCGATACCCTGAAAGCGGCCCTGATTGAGGAAGTGATCCTCGTCACCCTCGCGCATATCATCTTCCTGTGGCACTTCCGGTCGATCCTCATCGTCACCGCGCCGCTCCCCCTGGCGATCCTCGTCTCCTTCATCTTCATGCACTACGTGGGGTTGAACTCCAACATCATGAGCCTCGGCGGGATCGCCATCGCCATCGGCGTGCTGGTGGACGCCGGCATCGTGATGACGGAGAACGTGATCCGCCACGCGGAACAGCACGGGGAGGGGTACGAGAAGAACATCCTCTCCATCACGGAGGCGGCGGCGCACCTGGTGGGGCGGCCGATTTTCTACGCCATGGCGATCATCATCCTGGCCTTCATCCCCGTCTTCGCCCTGACCGGCCAGGAGGGGAAGATGTTCCACCCGCTGGCGTTCACCAAGACGTTCGCCATGGTGGGGTCCACCTTCATCGCCGTGACCCTCGTGCCGGTCCTGTGCTCCTTCCTCGTCCGGGGGAAGCTGCACAAGGAAGAGGACAACTGGACGATGAAATACCTGATGAAGGTGTACAGGCCGGCGCTTTCCTGGGCGCTCGAAAACAGGAAGAAGACGGTGTCGGTCGCGGTCGTGCTCTTCTCGATCGCCATCGTCATGGTGACCCGGATCGGCAAGGAGTTCATGCCGCCCCTGAACGAGGGGAGCCTTCTCTTCATGCCGGTGACGCTCCCCAACATCTCGATCAACGAGGCCAAGAGGCTCGTGACGATCCAGGACAGGATCATCCGGGAGACTCCGGAGGTCGACTATGTTCTGGGGAAGGTCGGCCGCGCGGAGACCTCCACCGACCCTTCCCCCGTGTCGATGTTCGAGACGATCATCCTCCTCAAGCCCCAGGAGAAGTGGCGCAAGGGGATGACCATGGACGGGCTGATCGGGGAGATGAATGCCAGGCTCCAGATCCCCGGGGTGGGGAACGGCTGGACGATGCCGATCATCAACCGGATCAACATGCTCTCCACGGGCGTGCGGACCGATCTGGGGGTGAAGATCTACGGGGACGACCTGAACAGGCTCACGGACCTGTCGGTCCAGGCCGGGGAGATCCTCAAGAAAGTACCCGGGGCGGTGGACGTGGTGGCCGAGCGGACCCTCGGGGGGTCGTACCTCGACATCGAGCCGGACCGGGAGGCGGCGGCGCGGTACGGCCTGAACGTGGACGACATCAACGACGTGGTCGAGACGGTGCTGGGGGGGATGACGGTCACCCAGAAGCTCGAGGGGCGGCAGCGGTTCCCCGTCCGGGTGCGATTCCTGTGGGAGTACCGGCAGGATATCGAGGCGATCAAGCGGATCCCGATTCCGCGGGGGAGCGTGATCCCGGTCGGTGGGGGCATGGGCGCGGGCAATGGCGGAGGAATGGGCGGGGACGGCGGCGTGCCCCAGCCGAAGCCGGGCCTTGGCCAGATCTACCTGGGCGAGGTGGCGAAGATCTCCGTCACCCCCGGCCCGGCGATGATCAACGCGGAGAACTCCTTCCTGCGCTCGGTGGTCTTCCTCAACGTCCGGGGGCGGGACATGGGCCGGTTCGTCGACGAGGCGAAAGAGACGTTGCAGAGGAACCTGAAGCTTCCCTCCGGCTACTTCATCGAATGGTCCGGGCAGTACGAGAACCAGATCCGGGCGAAGAAGACGCTGCAGATCGTGCTCCCCCTCGTGTTCCTGATCATCTTCGTGATGCTGGTGATGGTCTACCACTCGGTCAAGGAGGCGCTCCACGTGATCCTGGCGGTGCCCTTCGCGCTCACCGGAGGGGTGTACCTCCTCTATTTCCTGGGATACAACTTCTCGGTGGCCGTCTGGGTCGGGTTCATCGCCCTGTTCGGCACGGCGGTCCAGACCGGCGTGGTGATGGTCATCTACCTGGAAGAGGCGGTGGAGCGGGTCAGGAAACGGGACGGCGGACTCAACGGGACCAACCTGAGGGAGGCGGTGATGGACGGGGCGCTGCTCCGGCTGCGGCCCAAGGTCATGACCGTGTCCACCGTCGTTGCGGGGCTGCTGCCGATCTTCTGGAGCACCCGGACGGGGTCGGAGGTGATGAAGCCGCTGGCCACGCCCGTGCTCGGCGGGATGGTGTCGTCCCTGCTCCACGTCCTGGTCGTGACGCCGGTCATCTTCATGTGGCTGCGGGAGCGGGAGTTGGCGGTGGAGGAGGGGAAACACCGGTTGAAGGGCGCAGAGGCGGGGGACGTCGAATAGAAAAACGGGAGGAAAGGAGCATGGCGATGAAGTGGAAAGGGATCCTTGCGATGGCGGCGGTTGGAGCGGCCCTGGCGGCGCCGGTTGCGGCGATGGACAACATGACGCACGGGCACGGAGACGCGAAGGCGGGGCACGGTTCGCACGGCAGCATGGAGACGATGGGCGACAAGGTCTTCTCCGGGAAGGTCGGGCCCTGGACGGGGGAGGCGCGGCTGGTCGACATGAAGGCCCAGATGGAGAAGTCGGGCGTGTCGGCGAAGGCGCTGGCGAAGCTTCCGGCGAGCCACCACCTGGTGGTGGTCCTCACCGATCCGAAGACCGGAAAGCCGTTAGCCGACGTGAAGGGGACGGCGGATATCAAGGGCCCGGACAAGGCCTCCTCGTCGAAGGTCACCCTGATCGTGATGGGGGGGCACATCGGGGCGGACGTGAACCTGCCCAAGGCCGGGAAGTACACCTTCAAGATCGACGCGGAGGGGGGCGGAAAGAAGGGGGCGGCCGAATTCCCGTACGAGTTGAAGAAGTGACGCTTTCCGGACCATGACCCCCGCAAGGGGGGGATGGGAGACGGGCCGCCTCGCGCGGCCCGTTTTTTATTCCCCCTCCGGAGGGATCTTCTGCAGAGAGGAAACTCCCCCGAGGCGCCCCATATCTTAAATCCAGCAGCTAACAGGAACTGTTAACCAGAAACCAACAACATTCGGGACGGAGGGTGACACCATGTTGAGAAAAACGCTTATCGTACTGGCACTTGGAGTCTTCGTCGGGGCAATGGCCGGCGTGGCGGGGGCGACGTCTCCTGTGGACCATCTGGGGACGATCCCGTCGGACACCTCGCTCCGGCAACCGGGGGCGGACCCCGAAATGGACTACACCTTGACGTGGCAGGTGCGGGGGCCGGTGGACACCGGTTCGATGCCCGCGTTGCGGGGCAACTCGCCGGATTTTCGCTGCTGCGCGGGTGACAGCGGTCCCTCGGTGGACGCGGCGGGGAATACCGGAATCCGTACCGGAATCGACGACGGACCGTAACGGGGGACCTTCGCAGGAAACGGTGAACGGCGCGCCGGGGACGACCCGTTTCCCGGCGCGTTTTTTTCCATTCCGTTCGCTGTTCCGGGAGGGGTAGGATCGGAGTGTCCGACAATCCGTTATTCCGGGGGGAATCTTTGAGGCGGATGGTCCTCGTTTTGCTGATCGCCGGGACGGGATTGGCGGTCGGCGCGCCGGCTTCCGGCGCCTCCCCCGTCCGTGGCGCGGTGCCTGTCGCCTTCGGTCCCGAAGTTTCGATCCTCTCCGAATGGACCCGGTATTCCGGACAGGGGGGCCGGGACCTCCTCGGCCTGCCCGTCGATCCCGCGAGGACGGAACGCGAACTGTCGCGCCTGGCGGACCGCCTGCGCCCCGCGGTGGCCGCGGATCCGGGCGGCGACGGCGTTCCCGATGCGTTCCGCCGCATCCTGCTCCGGGAGGAGGGGTTTGCGTACGATCCGGGCGCGGGGAACCCGGAGAACTACCTCCTCGACACCGTTCTCGCCCGGAAGCGCGGGAACTGCCTCGGGCTGTCGCTCCTCTGGCTCTCCCTCGCGGAGCGGCTGGACCTTCCCTTCCGGGGGGTGTACGTCCCCGGCCACTGCTTCGTCCGGTTCGATGGGAACGGGGCCCGGGTCAACGTGGAATTCTCCGACGGCGGCGCCTCCTGGGAGGACGACCGGTTCCGGCGGGAGTTCCGCCTGGGGCCGGACCGGCCGTACCTGCGCTCCCTCTCCTCCGCGGAGACGGCGGGGATCCTCCTCAAAAGCCTCGGGGCGGCGTATGCGGGGAAGGGCAGGCACGACGACGCGCTGAGGATTTACGCGGAGGCGGAACGGCTCTTCCCCGGCCTCCCGGACGCGCCTTACAACGCGGGGGTCTCCCTTCAACGGTTGGGGCGCAGCGGGGAGGCGATCGCGAAATACCGGCAGGCCCTGTCGATCGACCCGGACATGGCGGCGGCCCGGGACAACCTCGGGATCCTCCTGGCCAAGGACGGGCGATACGCGGAGGCGATCGCGGAAGCCCGCCGCGCGGTGGAACTGGAGCCGTGGAACGCCGCCGCGCGGGGGAACCTCGCCTCCGCCTACTGCGCGTGCGGCCGGACCGAAGAGGGGATCCGGGAGTTCCGGCGTGCGGTGGAGATCGACCCGCGCAGCGCCCCCTTGCGGGCCGCGCTCGTCCGGGCGCACTACGTCCGCGGGGAGTACCGGGAGGCCGCGGCGCAGTGCGACGCGGCGCTGGCCCTCGGGTGCCGCTTCGAGCCGTCGATGCTGGAGGTGTTGAACCGCCACCGGGAGCCGGCTTCCGCCATCTCGATCCCCTGATCCCGCGGGGTGCCGGCGCGGACTACCGGTCCGTCAGGCCTCGAAGGACCGCGGAGATGTCCCGGTCCCCGTACCCCCTTTGCAGGGCGGCGTCGAGAAGGTCGCACGCCGCCTTCGTCACCGGCGTGGGGATGCCCGCCGCCTTCCCCGCCTCCACCGCCAGGCGCACGTCCTTGTGGGCGTGCTTGAGCGGGAAGTTCGGCGTGAAGACCCGCTCCCCGAGCATGTCGGGCCCCTTGGCCCGGATCGCGGGGCACGCCACGACGGAACGATCGACCACCTCGAGGATCTTCCCCGCCGGTAGCCCCGCCTCCATCCCGGTCAGCGCGGCTTCGGCGAAGACGCACAGCACCGTCCCCATGATCTGGTTGATGATGAGCTTCATGTGGGCCGCCATGCCGGTTTCGCCCATGTGGATCACCTTGTTCCCCATCGCCAGAAGCAGCGGCTCCATCCGCCGGGAGACCTCCTCGTCCCCGCCGGTGAGGATCAGCAGCGTCCCCTCCGCGGCGGGCTTTTTGCTTCCCAGGACGGGCGCCTCGAGGTATTCGGCGCCGGTGCCGCGCACGAGGATCGCGATCTCCCGGGACGCCTCCGGGGAGACGGTCGTCATGTCGATGTACGTCATCCCCGCCGAGAGGGACGAGAGGATCCCGCCCTTCGCGGTGACGACGTCGCGCACCGCGGCGGGATCGGAAACCATCGTGATCACGACCTCGGACCGCCGGACGAGCTCCGCGAGCGAGGCCGCCGCCCTCGCCCCCGCGGCGATCAGCGGGTCCATCTTCGCCCGGGTCCGGTTGTAGACCACCACGTCGTGACCCCCGGCCAGCACGTTCCGGCACATCGGCTCGCCCATGATCCCCAACCCGATGAAGCCGACCTTCGCCATCGCAAAGACCCTCCCGGTTGTCGTGGAATTCGTTCCTTGACGCGGCGTTCCGAACGATCAGAATAGTACCATGACCGTTCCGGCGGCGCAGACCCTCCGCAAGACGCCCCTGTTCGCGAATCTGACCGAGGACGACCTGCGCCGGGTGGCCGCCGTCGCCGTGCCCCGGAAGTACGCGAGGAAGGAGACGATCTTCCGGGAGGGGGACCGCGCGGACGGCTTCTTCGTCGTGGAGGCCGGCAAGGTCAAGGTGTTCAAGCTCTCCGAGGAAGGGAAGGAGCAGGTCCTCCACGTCCTCGAACCGGGCCAGAGCTTCGCCGAGGCGGCCATCTTCGAGGGAGGCTCCTACCCCGCGCACGCAGAGACGCTCGCGGATACCGAGCTGCTGCTCCTCCCCAAGGCCGCCTTCCTCGACCTGCTGGAGAGGAATCCCCGGCTCGCCGTCCGCATGCTCGCCTCCCTCTCCCGGTGGCTACGCCGGATGACCGACCTCGTGGAGAGCCTGTCGCTGCGGGACGTGGAAGCGCGCCTGGTCTTCTACCTGTCCGAGGAGCTGAAACACCGGGGCATCCCGGCGCGCGACGGTGTCGCGATCGACCTCCCGGTGAGCAAGAACGTCCTCGCTTCCCGCCTCGGGACCGTTCCCGAAACCTTTTCCCGCACCCTGAAGAAGCTCCAGGAGGAACGGCTCATCGCGGTGCGCGGGAAGCAGATCCGCATCCTGTCGGCCGGCCCGCTCTTCTCCCTCCTCTCGCGCTGACCGCACCCGCGGGGACCGGAATCTCCCGTCGGCGACCGGGGACGGGGAGCGCCACCGGCGTGGTATCATTTGTGGAATTGCATCCTTTGCCGGAAGGGGGGCGCGGGGATGGGGCATTTCTCGCTGAGCGTGGTGGGCAGGGACCGGCCGGGGATCGTGGCGGAAGTCACCCGGGTGCTCTTCGAGACCGGGTGCAACATCGAGGACTCCACCTGCACGATCCTCTCGGGGCAGTTCGCGATGATCCTGGTGATCGCGCACCCGAAGTTCTCCTCGGTGGCGGAGATCGATCCCTCGTTCGAGCCGGTGCGGAAGACGATGGGTCTGACGGTCTCGGTGCACAACCTGAAGGAAGAGGAGGTCTCCCGGGAGAAGGGGTTTTCGGGGCGGCCCCACATCATCTCGGTGTACGGCGCCGACCGGCCGGGGATCGTCTACTCCGTGGCCCGGGAGCTCGCCCGGTACATGGTGAACATCACGGACCTGAACACCCAGGTCGTGGGCGCGAAGGACCGCCCGGTGTACGTCATGGTCCTCGAGGTGGACATTCCCGAGAACGTCGACATGAAGGACCTCGAGCGCGAGTTCGACAAGATCCGGAAGGAGCTCTCCGTTTCCATCTCCGTCCGCCCGATCGAATCGCTGGAGCTCTGAGCCGGAGTGACGATGGCCGTTCTCCCCATACGTCTGTTCCCCGATCCCGTCCTGAAGGAGAAATCCGCCCCCGTCGAGGGGGTGACGGCGGAGGTGTCCGCGCTCATCGGCGACCTCGTCGAGACGATGCGGAGTTCTCCGGGGGGCGTCGGCATTTCCGCCCCGCAGGTCGGGGAGCTGCGCCGCATCATCGTCGTGGACGTGTCCGCGCACCGGCGGGGAGGGCAGGAGCAGAACCACGGGCTCCTGGTGCTGGTCAACCCCGAGATCCTGGCGATGGGGGGGAAGCAGATCGTCCGGGAAGGGTGCATGAGCATCCCGGACTACACCGCCAACGTCCAGCGGGCCCAGTGGGTCCTCGTGGACGCGCTGGACGGGAACGGGAACCGGCGGATCATCGAGTCGCTGGGGTTCGAGGCCGTGGCGATCCAGCACGAGATGGACCACCTCGAAGGGATCCTGTTCCTCGATCGCGTCGTGTCGGTGAAGACCGACCTGTTCCGGAGGAAGAAGTACCGCTAGGAAACGCGCGCCCGGGGCTGGACGGTTACGAGATCCTCGCCCTCGCGGCCCGTTTCCGGAGCGTTTCGATCGTACAGGGGGCGTCGCCGGGTCGCGGTTCCTCCCCGTTCGCGCGGGGCGATTCGAGCCCCCGGTCCGCCGGGGCGGCTGGCACGGGCGGTCCGGCGTTCCCGGAACCCAGGGTGGCCAGGCCGACCGGCGATCCGCAAGGATTCGACGGGACCGCTCCTCCTTCCGGAGTGACGTTTCCGTCCGCTCCCGCCGCCTCCGGGCCGCCGATCGCCACGATCGCAAGGAAGACCGACACCGTTACCAGCAGCTTTCCCTTCCAGGAAGTTCCGTTCATGTCCGGTCCCGTTCCATGATCCCCGCCCTCCGCAACGATGTTCCGCGGGGGAAAAGCAAGATGGGGGCCAAACGGAAAACATTGCAGAGCCCTTCGGGAACGTCCGGTTCCATCCCGGCGAGGGGAGCGGTGGGTTCCGTTTCCGTAATCCCGCGCTTCCCGACTTTCGCTTTCGTAGTCGAACATCCCGGCTGGTTTCCCTCATCAAATGTCCAGGAATTCATGCTCCGGGAGGAGGCATCGATGGGACATCTCCGGGGGTTTCCAGGGGTAGCCGTCATCCTGGCGCTCCTGATCGTGTTCGGGGGCATTCCGTCCGGTGCCGCGGGAAAGACGCGGATCGAGCGCGCGTCGGACTCCGGCACCGTCACTTTGGCCCAGATGGTGGAGGAGATCCGGGGGGCCCGCATCGTCTTCGTGGGGGAGAACCACGGGAACCGGGACCACCACCGGACCCAGCTGGACGTGATCCGCTCCCTTCACGATGCCGGCGTGCCGGTCGCGGTCGGGCTCGAGATGTTCCGCTCGAACAGCCAGGAGTCGCTGGACGGCTGGGTGGGCGACCGGATCCGGGAGTCCGATTTCGTCCGGATTTTCGACGACAACTGGTCCGGGAACTACTGGCCGGCGTACCGGGACATCTTCGAGTACGCCCGGGTGCGGGACATCCCGATGATCGGCCTGAACGTGGACCGAAAGGCGGTCCGGCAGGCGTCGCGCGGGGGGTTCGCCTCCGTCGACCGGAGGGACATCCCGCCGGTGGAAAGCGTCTCCTGCAATCCGGACGGGAAATACCTCGACGTGCTCCGGCAGGCGATGGGAAACCACGCGGGGAAGGAGGCGTTCGTCCGCTTCTGCGAGGCGCAGATGCTGTGGGACGCCTCCATGGCGTGGCACCTGATCGACTACGCGGAGAGGAACCCGGGCCGCGTGGTGGTGGTCATGGCGGGGGCGTTCCACTCCTGGAAGCACGGTATCCCGGAACGGGTGAGGGCCCAGTCCAGCGATTCGATGCCGTTCAAGGTGATCCTGCCGGCCGGCGGGGAGGACCCGACGTCGGCCGCCCTGACGGGAGAGGAGGCGGACTACCTGGTCCGATACGGAGCCTGATCCGGAGAGGTGCCCGGGCGGGGTACGGAAATTGCTTTGAATTGGTGCAACACTCAAAATTCAGGGAAAAACCGGGTCCGGGTGACAATTTCGTGTTTCGGGATTTCAATATTCGCTGGATTTCGGCCCTCGCCCTCGTGCTGTGCTGGGTGTTCCCGGGTGACGCTCTCGCAAGCATCTACCGTGGCGACCTCCCGGGGAGGGGCCACGGCGGGAGACAGGTGATGGTCCCGCCTTCCCTTTCTGCTCCGGCGCAAGGGGTGAGGCAGGAATCCCTGGAGGAAGCCGCGATCCCGGCACCAAAGGGAGGTTCCCAGGGAGTGGAACCGGTTTCCGCCGGAAGCGGTTGCGAAACGCCTCATCCGGGGGGCGGCTCGTATTGCGTTCACCCCGGACTCCAGAAGTCCCGCGGGGAGTGAGCCGGGGAAAACGATCTCCTCGCCCCAGCCCGTCCGCGGGCATCGCCCGGAGGAAGCGGGGGGGTTTCAACCCCTCCTGAAATTCCCCCCGTCCCCTCCGGGCGGATTCCATTCCGGGATTCCCTTCGCCGCGAGGAAAGAAAAAGGGCCCGGCCGCGCCCGGCCGGGCCCTTCGTATTCCGGATGGTGGCCCCTCCCAGAATTGAACTGGGGACACGAGGATTTTCAGTCCTCTGCTCTACCATCTGAGCTAAAGGGCCATCCGAAGCAACATGGGATTATAATTGCGGGTCCCTCGGAGTGTCAAGCGCGGGGGGCTGTGCCTCGGGCGTTTCCGGCGCCTTCGCCGGCGCGACGGGGATGTGCGCATCGGCGCGGACCACCAGGGTCTTGCACACCTTGTCGTGGAGCCCCTGCTTCCGGTGGTCGAAGGCGGCCCAGACGTACCCGATGTGGAACGTTAAGTCGCACAGGAAATACCCCAGCCACCGCAGGAACGCCTTCCGGTAGTCCAGGTTCGTCCCGTCCTCGTTCACCACCCGGATCTTCAGC
>DASWBR010000274.1:0-1675 GCA_036390495.1 Candidatus Deferrimicrobiaceae bacterium
GCGCTGGCACCTGCGGGAGGAGGGCACCGATGCTTAGTGCACCGTCCCGCCGGCGCGCGCGGGGCTCCCCCCGCGGATTCACGCTCCTGGAGCTGGTCGCGGCCCTCGCGATCCTCGCGCTGATCGCGGGGAGCATCGCCGTGGGGATCCGCCTCGCCTCGCGCTCGATCGAGCGCGGGGAGGCGGTCGCCCGGGAGGCGGCGCGGCTGCGCGCCGCGGTGGGGATCGTGGAGCGGGCCGTCCGGTCGCTCTCCCCCCTTCCGATCCCCGCCGAAGGGGAGGCGGCCGTCTATTTCTCCGGCGAGGGGAAGAAACTGCGCTTCCTCACCGGCCTCGCGCCCGCAACGTTCGGGGGCGGCGGGATGCGGCTGATCTCCTTCTTCGAGCTCACCGGCGAAAAGGGAGGGCTGGCGGTGGCGACGGCGCCGCCGTTCCGCCCCGGCGGCGCGGCGGGCTGGGAGGGGACGGAGGGGGCGCGGATCCTGATCGCGGGGGCGACGGAGGTCTCCTTCACCTACTCGGGGGGGCCCGCGAAGGACGGCACCTGGGAGTGGCTCCCCGCCTGGGAGCCGAAGGAGCCCGGGACCCTCCCCGCCGCCGTGCGGGTGGAGTTCACCGCGCCCGGCGAGGACGGCCCCCGAAAGAACGCCTTCGTCGTCCCCGTACCGGTCGCGGAAGGAGCGGGCGCGTGACGGGACGGAGGGGCATCGCGCAGCTGCTCGTCCTCTGGGCCCTGGTCCTGCTGGGGACGCTGGCGATGGGGTTCTCCCTGTCGATGCGCACGGAGGCGCAGGCGGCGAGGAACGGCGTCGACGACGTGCGGGCGTATTTCCAGGCCCGCACCGGCGTGATGCGGACCGTCGCCCTCCTTTCGACCGCCCCGCCCGACAACGTGATGCGGATGGCGATCACGGGGGAGGAGGGCGACGCCTCGTACGAGGTCCGCGTGGAGAGCGAGGCAGGGAAGGTGGACATCAACCTCGTGCAGGACGAGGTGCTGCTTTCGATCCTGCGGAACGGCGGCCTCCCGGACGACGAGGCGGAGAGCGTGCGGGACGCCATCCTCGACTGGCGCGACCCGGACGACACGCCCCGGCCCCGGGGGGCGGAGTGGCCCGACTACGCGCGGCTTCCGGAGCCGGTGCAGCCCCGGGACGCGAACTTCGGGGATATCGGGGAACTCCGGTACGTGAAGGGGGTGACCCCGGATTTCTACCGGCGCTTCCTCTCGAGGGTGTTCACGGCACACGGGAATTCCCCGCAGGTCAGCTACCTGTACGCCTCGGAACTCGTTCTGCGCTCGATCCCGGGCGTTTCGCCCGAGGCGGCGGCGGAGATCGTCGCGCGGAGGGAGGCCGACTTCCCCCTCCCGCACGAGGAGCTGGTCGCGATCGCGGCCGGCGGGCGCATCACGGCCGAGGGGCTCGCCCTGATCACGGGCCGCCAGGCCTCCACCACCTGCACGATCACCGCGACGGGGAAGGCCGGGGGCGCCGTTCACGCGGTCCGGTGCCTCGCGGAGGTTGCGGCAGGTAGGAAAAAAGGGGTAAAGATACTGAGGTGGCTGGACCAGGCCCCGCGGGAGGTGGAGGGGTGAGGCGGTTCCATGGGATCGTCGGGATCGATCCGTCCGGGGGGCGTCTCGCCGTCGTCGCGCTCCGGGCCGGGATCGGCG
>DASWBR010000275.1:0-1916 GCA_036390495.1 Candidatus Deferrimicrobiaceae bacterium
CCGTGGATCCCGGCATCGACCGGGAGTTCCTGCTGGCAGAGCGTGGGAGGGCGCGGTCGGGCGAGACCACGCCGGACTGCCGCGCGGCCGGGTGTTCCTCCTGTGGGGCTTGCCCCCCGGGGCTTTCCAACATCACATGGCCCGGTCGCCTTCCGCCCGGGGAGGTGGCAGAGGAGGCGTCGGGTCCGCCGGGGCGGGAAGCGCACGCTCGCCACGTGGTCCGGCTCCGTTACGCGAAGGAGGGTCCCGCGAGATACCTGAGCGGCCTGGAGATCCAGTCCCTGTGGGGGCGCGTCTTCCGCAGGGCCGGGCTCCCTCTGGCGTACACGCAGGGATTCAATCCAGCGCCGAAGCTCTCCCTGTCGCCGGCCCTCCCCGTTGGGGCGGAAAGCGAGTGCGAATACCTCGAGGGGGAGTTCTCCCTCCCTGTACCCGCGGCCGAGGTGCTGGCGAAGCTGCCGGTCCACCTCCCGGCGGGGGTCCGCCTCCTGGAGGCGAAGGGGGTGCCGCCGGGCGCTCCCCGGCTCTCCGATTACGACCTCGCCTGCCGGTACCTGCTCCGGCCGGTTCCCCCGGCGCGATTGCCGGCCGGTGTGACGCCGGAAGACGCCTCCGGAAAACTCTCCTCTTTCCGGGCCGAGGAACGGCACCCGATGGTGGTCGTGCGGGAGAGCCAGGTGTCCGAGGTGGACCTGAAACCGCTCGTCGCCGATTTCGGGGTGAACCCGGACGGGATTTTCATTACAATCCTGCAGGGGACAGGCAAGGGGGTCCGCCCCCTGGAGGCGGCTGCGGCGTTGCTGGGAATTTCCCTCCCCCAGGAGAATTTCATCCCGAGGAAGGTGTCGGCGGAGTTCCGGAGCCGGCGCGGGTAGCCCGATGCAGAAGGCGAACAAGCTCATCGTCGTGAATGCTGCCCCATACGAAACCCGCGTGGCGACGCTGGAATCCGGGATCCTGGTGGAACTCCTGATCGAGCGCGGCGAGGACCGGAACTCCGTCGGGAACATCTACAATGGCAAGGTGATCCGGGTCCTCCCGGGGATGCAGGCCGCCTTCGTCGACATCGGGATGGACAAGGCGGGATTCCTCTTCGCGGGGGATTTCGTCACTCCCCAGCTGGAATTCGACACCGACCCGGCGGAGGAGCCGGTTCTCCCCGAGGACATCGGCATCCGGCCCGCGCGATACCCCCAGGAACATTTTCTCCCTCCCATCGAGGGCCTCATCCGCGAGGGTCAGCACCTTCTGGTCCAGGTGGCCAAGGAGCCGCTGGGGACGAAAGGCGCGCGCATCACCAGCCACATCACGCTCCCGGGGCGCCACCTCGTCCTCCTGACCTGGTCCTCCCACATCGGGATCTCCCGCCGCATCGAGGATACGGAGGAGCGCGACCGGCTGACGCGCATCGTGGAGACCATCCGCCCCGAGGGGATGGGCGCCATCGTCCGGACCGCGGCGGAAGGCCGCTCCGAGGCGGAACTGAAGGCCGACATGGATTACCTCGTCCGGCTGTGGGAGACGATCCGGCGGCGGAGCGAGGCCTCCACCGCCCCGGTCCTGATCCACCGGGAGCTCTCCCTCTCGCTCCGGTCGGTCCGGGACCTGTTCTCGTCCGAGACGGACCGGATCGTGGTCGACTCGGAGGAGGAGCATTCCCGGATCCGTTCCTTCGCTTCCCAGTTCTTCCCCCGCATCCAGGACCGGATCGAGCTGTACCGGGGACCCGAGCCGGTCTTCGACCATTACGGGATCGAGATCGAGGTGACCCGCGCCCTCGACAAGAAGGTCTGGCTCAAGAGCGGCGGCTACATCGTGATCGAGCAGACCGAGGCGCTCACGGTGATCGACGTGAACACGGGAAAGTACGTGGGACGCTCCTCGCTGGAGGACACCACCGTCAAGATCAACCTCGA
>DASWBR010000276.1:0-3489 GCA_036390495.1 Candidatus Deferrimicrobiaceae bacterium
TCCCGGACGTCCCAGACGATCGTGGGCGCGGCGAGGGTGACCTCGTCCAGTCCGTCCGTTCCGTGGACCACGAAGGCGCGCTTGTGCCCGGACTCCGCGAGGACGCGGGCGTACGTCTCCCCGAGTTCCTCGCTGAACACGCCGACCACCTGGCAACCCGCGCCCGCAGGGTTGCTGATGGGGCCGAGGATGTTGAAGATCGTCCGGATGGCGATCTCCCGCCGCGGTCCGATGGCGTACTTCATCGCCGCGTGGAATTTCGGGGCGAACAGGAACGTGATCCCCGCCTCGTCGAGCGCGCGCTGCACCCGCGCGGTGTCCGCGTTCAGGTCCATCCCCAGGGCCTCCAGGACGTCGGCGCTCCCCGAACGGCTGGTCACGGACCGGTTCCCGTGCTTGGCGACCGGGATCCCCGCGCCGGCGGCCACGAACGCAACGGTTGTGGAGATGTTGAACGTGCCCGCGCGATCCCCTCCGGTCCCGCAGGTGTCGAGCACGTCCACGCCCGGCGGGGAAACGATCCGGGTCGCCTTCTGCCGCATCACGGCCGCGGCCGCGGCGATCTCCGTGATGGTCTCCCCCTTCATGGCGAGGCCGGTGAGGAAGGAGGCGATCTGCGACGGGGTGGCCTCTCCCTCCATGATCATCCGCATGGCGTCCCGCATTCCGTCCGCGGAGAGGTTTCTGCGCGCGGAGACGGCGGCGATCGCCTCCCGGATGTTCCCGAACTCCCGCAACACCGGCTGGGTCGGGTCGATGAGGGAGAGGAAGTTCTCCAGGATGCGCATCCCCGACTGGGTCAGGATCGACTCCGGGTGGAACTGGACCCCGAAGACCGGCCGCTCGAGGTGCCGTATTCCCATCACCTCCCCGTCCTCGGACTCGGCGCACACCTCGAGCTCTTCCGGGAGGGTCGCGCGTTCGACCGCGAGGGAGTGGTACCTCGTCGCCGTCATGGGGTTCTCGACCATCGAGAAGATCCCCTTGCCGTTGTGTCGGACGCGGGAGGTTTTCCCGTGCATCAGCGCCTGGGCGTGCACGATCCGCCCCCCGAAGGCGTGCCCGATGCACTGGTGGCCGAGGCACACTCCCAGGATCGGAACCCGGTCCCGGAACGCCCGGATCGCCTCCAGGGAGATTCCCGCCTCCCCCGGCCCGCCCGGTCCGGGCGAGATCACGAGGCCGGCCGGCGAACGGCGCAGGAGATCCTCCACGGTGATCGCGTCGTTCCGGAAGACCGAGACGTCCGCACCGAGCTCGGAGAGGTGCTGCACGAGGTTGTAGGTGAAGGAGTCGTAGTTGTCGATGACGGCGATCACGGCGCGGCTCCCCCTTCCGGGGAGACACCGACGGCGCGGAAAAGGATCCGCGCCTTCCCCATGATCTCGTCCCATTCCCGTTCCGGGACGGAGTCCGCCACGATGCCCGCACCCGCCTGGATCATCGCCTCGTTCCCGCTCATCACGATGGTCCGGATGGCGATGCAGAAGTCCATGCTCCCCTGCGGATCGAAGTATCCCACAGCGCCCGCGTAGATGCCGCGCCGGACCGGCTCGAGATCGGAGATGATCTGCATCGCGCGCACCTTCGGGGCCCCGGAGACCGTCCCCGCCGGGAAAGCCGCCCGCAGGACGTCGAAGGCGGAGAACCCCTTCCGGAGCACGCCGACGACGTTCGAAACGATGTGCATCACGTGGGAATACCGCTCCACGACCATCAGTTCGTTCGCCTTCACGCTTCCCCATGCGGCGACCCGCCCGACGTCGTTGCGGCCCAGGTCGACCAGCATCACGTGCTCCGCGATCTCCTTGGGGTCGGAGAGCAGCTCCGCCTCCAGCCGCCGGTCCTCTTCCGGGGACGTCCCCCGCGGGCGCGTGCCGGCGATCGGTCGGAGCTGGATGATGTCCCCTTCCAGCCGGACGAGGATCTCCGGGGAGGATCCCACCACGGACAGGTCCCCCATCCGGAGGATGTACATGTACGGCGAGGGATTCAGGGCCCTGAGAACGCGGTACACTTCCGCGGGGGATCGCCGGGTGCGGACCGTCGCGCGATTGGAAAGGACGGCCTGGATGATGTCCCCTTCCCGGATGTGCTCCTTGGCCCTTCTCACCGCGCCGAGGAACTCCTCCCGGGTCATGGAGAACCTGGGCGGTTCACCGCCCGTCTCGTCCGGAACTTCGGACCATGGGAGGGGCTCCCGGAGGATCCTGGAAACATCCTCGATGGCTGCCACGCACCGGTCGTAGGACCGGGATGGGTCTTCCCCCTCCCGGACATCCGCGTGCGCCACGATGAGGATCGTGTGCCGCACGTTGTCGAACACGAGGAGTCTCGAAGGGAAGAGGAACATCGCGTCCGGGAGCGGCCCCGGCGGCGTGCGGTCGCCGATGTTCTCGAGGTGCCGCACGTAGTCGTAGCCGATGTAGCCGACCGCCCCGCCCGATAGTCGGGGAAGCCCGGGCGCCGGACGGTACCGCATCCGGGAGAGCAGATCCTCCAGCGCGCCCAGGGGATCCCCCGCTGCCGGCCGCGTGTCGGTCTTTCCCCTCTCCCGGACCGTCACGACGTCCCCGTCGGCGCGGAACCGCACGTGCGGATCGAAACCGATGAAGGAGTAGCGGGCCCACTTCTCCCCGCCCTCCACGCTCTCCAGGAGAAAGTGGTCCGTGGGGAACCTCCCGGCCACTTTCAGGTACGCGGACACCGGGGTTTCCAGATCCGCGTGGAATTCCCGGAAGACGGGGACCAGGGTCCCGGGCTCCGCCTGCCGGAGGAACGTCTCCCTGTCGGGATGGATCACCTTCCACCTACCCTTTCAGGAGGATGACGTCGATCTTCATCCGCTCCTTGATGGCTTTCATCGCCTTGGCCGCGGCCTCCCGCGATTCGTACGGTCCGACCCGAACCCTGTAAACCTCCTCGCCGTTCCGGTCCGTTCCGTGCGCGATCTTCGCCGGGTATCCGGCGATCTCGAGCCTCCGTCGGACCGCTTCGGCGGTTTCCCTGTTTTTCATGGCTCCGGCCTGCAGGGTGAACCGTCCTGCGGCGGTACCCGGTTCCGGCGGTTTCCCCTTTGCGGAAACGAGCGGTTGCGGCGACGGGTCTTTCCTGGAAAGCGACTCGGGGAACGTCGCGGACCGCTCGGTCTGCCGCAGTTCCTCTCCGGCGGTCGGTGCCGGCGCAGGTTGAGCCGGGACGGCGGGCACCTTGGACGCCTCCTCCGAGTAAGCCGACATCTCCCTCCGGATATCGGAGGAGGCCCCGGGCCGGAGTCCGTTGTCCCCGGCGATACCCTGGGAGGCCGGTTTGCCTCCAGGGCGATCCTTTCCCGCGACGTTCTTCTCAAGGACCCTCCCCACCTGCAGGCCGATGAAAAAGGCCACGGCGATGACCACGATGGCGCCCACCACGAAGAACGCGAACGATTGCCGCTCGGCGTCCCTGCGGTACCCTCCCTTGTGACGGAGGAACTTCACATCTTCTCCG
>DASWBR010000277.1:0-2197 GCA_036390495.1 Candidatus Deferrimicrobiaceae bacterium
GCTCGTCTCGATCACCACCGGGTGGCCGTCCTTGTGCCGGTTGACGTTCTCCAGGCCGTGGAACGGCTCTCGCCGCGTCGCGAAGGGGCCGAAGATCTCCTGCACGCGGCGGGCCTCGGCGGCGGGCATCAGGTCGAACGGGGTTTTCCCGATCACCTCCTCGGGTTCGTACCCCAGCAGGTCCCGGACCTTCGGGCTGGCGTAGGTGTAGACCGAGTTCTCGTCGACCTCCCAGACCCAGTCGGAAACGGTCTCGACGAGACCCTGGTACCGCATCCGGCAATCCCGGAGCGCCTGTTCCGCCTCGGCTATTTGCCGCTGCAGCCGGAGGTTCTCCAGGCGGAGGTCCGACGTCGTGCCGGGCACGTTCTTTCGGTTCATCCGGGACGGCCTCGCGGGGACATTCCTTCCTGTTTAGTGGAAATTCCGGCACGAATCAAATGGAAACCGCCGGGGGCCGTCAGCGGGCTAACGGGCGGCTGCCTCCGGGGGTGCGCGCTCGATGTCGACGATCGTGACCTCCGGGGGAGTGAGGAACCGCATCGGGGGGCCCCACGTTCCGGTGCCGCGGCTCACGTGGAGCGTCCCGCCGCCGGGCAGCGGGTGGTCCCCCGCCAGGAGCGGGTACGCCAGCCGGGTGAGGAGCCGGAACGGGAAGATCTGGCCGTGGTGGGTGTGCCCGGAGAGCTGCAGGTCGAAGCGGCCGTACGACGCCGGGTCCGCGGCAGGGCGGTGCTTCAGGAGCACCGTGAACCGTTCCGGCGGCCCGGGGCCGAGGAGTTCCGCCTCGGAGGGGCCCGGCGGGGCGCCGAAGCCGCGGGAGGCGGGATCGTCCACGCCGGAGATCCGCAGGACGTTGTCCACCGTGACCGACTCGCCGCGCAGCACGGTGAATCCGGCGCGGCGCGTGAACGAGAGCGACTGCGGCAGCCCCGCATAATATTCGTGGTTCCCGGGGACCGCGAATTTCCCCCGCGGGGCGGGGATCTCCCGGAAGATCTCCGCGAGCCCCTCCACGTGGTCGATCCGCCCGTCGACCAAGTCCCCCGTGGAGACGAGGATGTCGGGCCGTTCCGCGCGGACGAGATCCGCGATCGCCTTCGCCTTCCGGTTCCGGTGGACGAGCCCCAGGTGGACGTCCGTGATCTGCGCGATCCGCAACCGGGGAACCGACGCGGGGAGCCTGTCCGTCTCCGCCCGGACCCTCACGATGCCGATCCGCGTCGCCTCGAACGCGGAGTACGCCGCGAGGACGACGGACAGGCAGGAGAGGAACAGGAACGTCTTCCGCCCGTTCAACGGAGGGGCCCAGGCGTTTCCGTTCCCCGCGACGGCGGCCCCCGCCCGCAGCAGGAGGGTGACCGTGTCCGAAAGCAGGTTGAGCGCGGTGAAGAGGAAGAGGGCGCCCATCCAGGCGTATCCCAGGTGGGCCGAAACGCGGGCGGCCCCTTCCATCCCGTTCCGCTCCAGCAGGTGGGTGAAGACGGGGGCGCACGTCGCGACGACGAGGAAGGCGACGACCCACACCGTCGTCGCGGTCCCGAACCCGATCGCCGCCCTCGCCTTCGCGAAGGCGTACGCGTGCGCGGAGCCGTAGACCAGGAGGAACGTCAGCAGGAAGAGGCTCACGAGGTCCGATCGATCTCCTCGAGGCGGCTCCGGATCTCCTCATGGCCCAGCGAGGGGAACGGGAGGTCGAGGAGCCGGGAAATCCGGGCGTGGAGGGCGAGGTACGCGTCCAGGAAGGCGGTCCGGCTCGCCGCCTCGTCCCAGGGCGCCACGGCGGGGTCCGGGACCCTCCAGCGCGCGACCACCGGGGCGCCCGGCAGCGCCGGCAACCCCTCCTTGCCGGCGTCGTCGCAGACGTCGATCACCGCGTCCATCGCCGCCGCGCCGGGCCCGGCGAACTCCTGCAGCCCCTTGCTCCGCAGGCCGCGCGTCGGGATCCCGAGCGTCGCGAGGAGCTCCAGCGCGAGCGGGTGCACCTCTCCCCGGGGGCTGGTGCCGGCGCTGAACGCCCGGAAGCGCCCGTCCCCGTCGCGGGAGAGGATGGCCTCCGCGAGGATGCTGCGGGCCGAATTCCCGGTGCAGAGAAACAGGATGTTGACCAGTTTCTTCATATATCCATCCCTGTCGATATCACATCCTGTCACGGCTCCCGGCAGGATGTGGGATAATGTGTGGAGAACCGGGGGGG
>DASWBR010000278.1:0-2509 GCA_036390495.1 Candidatus Deferrimicrobiaceae bacterium
CGAGTGGACCACGCGGGTCTTCGGATCGTTCCTCCTCGCCGGCGCGATCTCGTGGCTGAACAACGCGCGGCGCCTCATGCAGGTGCCGGTCGGCATCTTCGGGCAGGCGTCCGGGGTCGCATCGTACCCGTTCCTCTCCGCACTGGCGGCAGAGGGAAGGAAGGAGAAGATGTGGGACACCCTCTCCCTCACGCTGCGGTGGGTCTTCCTCGTGTCCGCCGGGGTGGCGGCGATGGCCTTCGTCCTCTCCCGGGAGGCCGTGCTGCTGGTGTACCAGCGGGGGGCCTTCACCATCGACGACACGTTGCGCACCGCGGAGGCGCTCTCCGCCTTCTGCATCGGCATCCCGTTCTGGTGCGCCCAGGCGATCGTCGCGCGCGGCTTCTTCGCCATGCGCGACACCTGGACCCCCACGCTGGCGGGGACGGCGGCGTGGGTCGTCGCCCTCCCGGCCTACTACCTCCTGCAGCAGTCCCTCGGCGTCTTCGGCCTCGCCCTGGCGTCCACGGCGGGGATCCTCCTGTACGCAGGCGCGCTCTACGGGATCCTGATGCGCAGAACGGTGGGGCGGCGGGGGGTCGCGGACCTGCCCGAGTACGGGAAGATGGCGGCGGCCGCGGTCCTCGCGGGGGCCGCGGGGCATTACGCCCTGCTCGCCGCCTCCCGCTTCCTCCCGTGGGAGACGCCCTGGGGGGCGATCGTCCGGTTCATCGGCGGCGCAGCGGCGGTAGGCGCGGCCTACTTCTTCCTGGGGCTCCTCTTCTCCAGCCGGACCGTGCGGACGATCAAGGGGCGTAGGGACCTGCTCCACCCTCCGGGGTCCGGGGAACCGCCCCCCGACGGGGACGGGGACGGCTCCGCTACGCCCGCATGAAGGTGTCGCGGCCCGCGAGCGCCCGGCGGAGCGTCTCCCGGTCGGGCGCGTTGCGGCCCACATTGCAGTCGCGCCGCCCGAACAGCGTCTTGGTTCCCCCGATGATCGCCACGCGGGCGAGCTCGATCCGGCGGGCGCGCATCCTCAGGAGCCGCTTCACCCATTGGCGCGCCTTGAGCAGCACGAGGCCCACCCAGACCTTCTTCGCCCGTCCTTCGCACACCACGCCGACGACCCGCACCGGGGCGCCGCTCCCGGGGCCGGCGTGACGGCGGACCTCCGCCAGCGCCTGGGCGGTCGACCGGGCAACCACCACGGCGTACCCCTCCTCGGCCGCGAGGAGTTCCGCCTCCGCCTGCGCCTCCCGGGAGAGGCAGAACGGCAGCAGAAGGATCTTCTTCACGGTACCGTGCCCTCCTCCGATATCATACTAGACGGATGATCACGCGGCTGACGGACAGGATCTGGATCGTGGAGGGCGGCAAGGGGGGGCGGTACCCGTTCTCCCACTCCCTCTACGTGGCGGACGGGGGCGGATTTCTCGTGGACGCGGGGTCCGACCCGGCGGAGATCGACCGGTTGCGGCGGGACGAAGGGATCGCCGCGATCGTGATGACCCATTACCACGAGGACCATTTCACCTTCCTGCCGCGGCTCCCCGGCGTCGAGGTGTGGGCGTCCGGACCGGACGCCCCGGCCCTCGAATCCCTCGAGACGCTCCTTTCCTGGTACGCGGTCCTCGGGACGGAGTGGGAGGCGTTCTACCGTAAGCTGTTCGCGGAGAAATTTCCCTTCGTTCCCAGGAAGGTTTCCCGCCTCGTCGCGGACGGCGAGGAGTTGCGGTTCGGGAACACGCTGGCGGTCGCCGTCGTCGTCCCGGGCCACACGCCGGGCCACCTGTGCCTTTCCTTTCCCGACGACGGGATCCTCTTCCTGGGGGACTACGACCTGACCCCGTTCGGCCCGTGGTACGGCGACGCGCCGTGCGACATCGGGGCGCTCCGGCGGTCGGCGCGGAGGCTGGCCGGGATAGGAGCCCGGATCCACGTGGCCTCCCACGAAGGGCCGGTCCACCATGGCCCGATCGCGGCGAAGGTCGAGGCGTACCTCTCGGTGATTGAACGTCGGGAAGAGGCGTTGCGGGATTTCCTGCGGGAGCCGCGCACCCGCGCGGAGGTCATCGCGGGCAGGCTGATCTACGGGCCGGGGCGCGAGGGGCCGTGGTTCGACTACGGAGAGTGGGCGCTGCTGTCGAAACACCTCGAGGGGATGCTCGCCCGCGGGGAGGCCCGCCTCGCGGAGGGCCGCTACTTCCTCGCCGCGGGTTGAGGCGTGCTACTTCCGGAGGAGGGCGTTCAGCTCGGCGACCACCTGCTTCGGGTCAAGACCCTTGTGCCAGGAGGTGTACGTCACCGTCTCCTGCTGGTTCGACTTGCACGAGATGCAGTCCGGCCCGAACAGCTCGCGGACCTTCTCCCGCAGCGCAGGGTACTCCTTCAGGATGTCCCCGACGAACGTGTCCGGGTGGATCGGCCCTTCCTTCCCCATCGTCAGCTCTCCCCCTTCAGGACCGCCTTCTTCCGGCCCTTCGTAGCCAACATTATACCCGGGGAGTCCCCCGGCGCCCGGATGTTG
>DASWBR010000279.1:0-4101 GCA_036390495.1 Candidatus Deferrimicrobiaceae bacterium
GGCTTCGGGTCGTGCGGGTTGTGGCAGCCCGCACACGGCTTGAGCGGGTTGTGGCCCTGCGGATTGATCTGCGGGAAACCCCTCGGCCGCGACGGGTTGTAGGCGTGGCACTGGACGCAGAAGGAGCGCGTCGCGGGGATCGCCGGCTTGGTCTTGTCGGGGTCCTCGGTGTGCGTCTTCGCGGGGCCGTGGCACGTCTCGCAGGAGAGGTCGCGGTGGTACCCCGCCTTCTTCTTGCCGTAGATCTCCCCGTGGCACTCCTCGCAGGCGTGGGCCCCGGCGTACCGCATCGGCTTGGCTTTCTCGCGGAGGATGGCGTCGTCCCACTGCACGTGGACGTCCTTCATGGGCCTGGGGATCAGCACCCACGCGATGGCCAGCACGGCGGTCAGCACGACGAAGACGACGAGCAGCCGCGCCAGGGAGTCCGGCATCTTCTCGGGGAATTTCACCATTTCGCGGGTACCCTCCTGGGTGCGTTTCCGAATAAGGCGGATTTATCCATGTAAATCCAATGGTTGCGGAGACACAATCCGGCGGAGCCTGTTCGGGATTCCAACGAAGATACCAGAATCCCCGGGGCTGTCAATAAAAACGGTCCGATCCCCTGCAAGGTCGCGACGCGTTGAGGACCCGGCTCAGTCCCGGTACGACTGGGCCGCCAGGGCGTCCGCCTTCCGGATGAACTCCGTGTCCACGATGACCGGCTTCACCCCGTCCTCTCCCACGTAGAATTCGCCGGTGAGGATCGGCACCGCCACCCGGAGCAGCAGCGTGTAGACGAACAGCCCGGTGGCCCAGATGCCGAGGGACACCAGGATCTCGGTCCCCGTCGGGGAGTATTCGAAGATCTCCCCCAGCACGTCGGGCACCAGCCCCGGGATCACCAGCCCCAGCCCCTTCTCGATGTAGACGCCGATGAAGATCAGCACGCACCCGATGTTCAGGGTGACGTAGTTTTCCCGCGTCTGGGGGACGAGGAACAGGATGAAGGCGGTGACGTTGAAGAACATCGCCGTCCAGATGTACGGCACGAGGTCGCTGTGGCCCTTGAGCCCCTGGTACAGGTACTCCATCGGGGCGAGGTGGATCGTGTGGGAGTAATACTCCTTGAACACCTCGGCGCCCAGCAGGAACAGGTTGATGAACATGGAGTAGGCGATGAGCTCGGCGACCTTGAAGATCGCCTCGTCCTTGATCTCGACCCGGGTGTATTTCCGGATCACCTGGAAGAGCATGATCATGAACGCCGGGCCGGAGCAGAACGCCGACGCGAGGAACCGCGGCGCCAGGATGGAGGCGTTCCAGAACGGCCGGGCCGCCAGCCCGTTGTACAGGAACGCCGTCACCGTGTGGATGGAGACCGCCGCGGGGATGGAAAACAGGATCATCGGGTTGAAGAAGTTCGGGTTCGGCTCCTCGCGGTTGTAGTTCTTGTAGCAGATGTAGACCGCGATGACCAGGTTCAGCACGAGGTAGGTGTTCAGGACCACCACGTCCCACGCCAGGAGCGACTGCGGGAAGTTCAGGATCCCGATCTTGGGGATCAGGTGCCAGAACCGGTCCGGGCGGCCGATGTCGACGGTGACGAAAAGAAGGCACATGACCATCGCGGAAACGGCCAGCATCTCCCCGAGAACCGCGATCTCCTTGATCGGCTTCCACTTGTACACGTAGGCGGGGATCACGAGGAGGACGGCGGCGGCCGCCACCCCGACCAGGAAGGTGAAGTTGGAGATGTAGAACCCCCAGGACGCCTGGTCCCGCATCCCGGTGACGATCAGCCCGTTCTGCAACTGGTAGACGTACGCCGCCGCGCCGATCGCCATCAGGACGAGCAGGGAGACGGCCCACGCGTAATACGCCTTGCTCCCCTTGGTGACGAGGACCAGCGTCCCCTTGAAGAACTCCCAGATCTTTTTCATCGGATTCCGCTTCGCCTCACGTAGCGTAGAAGTAGTAGAACTTCGGCCGGGTGTTCAGGTCCTCCTTGAGGATGAACACGCGCTTGTTCTCGATCACGTAGCGGATCTCGCTCTCCGGGTCGAGGAGGTTGCCGAACTTCCGGGCCCCCACCGGGCAGACCTCCACGCACGCGGTGTACCGCCCCGGGGTGTTCCGGACCCGCTGGATGCAGAAGGTGCACTTCTCGACCACGCCCACCGGCCGCGGCCGGTTCCCGAGGTAATGCGTCTCCGGGTTCATCTCCGCGGCGGGGAGGCCCGCCTTCTTCCAGTTGAAGTGGCGTGCGCCGTACGGGCAGGCGGCCATGCAGTACCGGCAGCCTATGCACCAGTTGTAATCGACCACCGTGATCCCGTCCCGCTCCTTCCACGTGGCCTGCACGGGGCACACCTTCACGCACGGCGGCCTCTCGCACTGCTGGCACTGTACGGGCATGTAGAAGTGCCCCTTCTCGGGGACCTTGGCCGGGTTGTAGTACAGCTCCGCCTCCTCCAGGTCCACGCCCCGCTCCTTGTTCAGCTGCAGCACCTGGATCCATTGGATCTGCGGCTCGCGGGACTGGTTGTTCTCCTGGATGCATCCGTACGCGCAGCGACGGCAGCCGATGCAGCGGGACAGGTCCAGACCGTAGCCGTAGAGCACGCCCTCGATGGGAGGGGTCGCGTGGACCTTCACCGCCTTCCCGTACTGCCCGCTGTACTCCTTCTCCAGGCGGGCGATGACCTTTTCCAGCTCGGGTTTGGAGAGCTCCCGGAAATTCTTCTGGAAGAACGCATCCCAGACGGAGGCGGGGGCGTCCTTCTCCGGCAGGGCCATCGCACCCAGAACGGCTGCGACCCCCTTCATCATCTTGCGTCGCGACATCCGGAAGGCCTGGCTGTCGCGGGACTCCTGGTTCGGCATGGACCTCTCTCCCCGCCGCGCGCGGCGGCTTTCGGGTGGGTTTACTTCCGGACGTTCTCGGGCCGCACCGGCGGCGGCATCGGCTGGAGCGGTTTGTAGGCCGGGTCGTGCGGGTTGTGGCAGTGGACGCACAGAAGGTACTGCTTCTCCCCGTTCCACATCCCCGTGCGCTTCCCGTGGACCCCCGCCTTCCAGTCGCGGTACTTGTCCCCGTGGCACTGGCCGCACAGCCGGTACGACTCCTCGTGCGGGATCCTCTCCCCGCTCGCCAGCCGGAGCTTGTCCCGGTTGGCGGTGTCGTGGCAGTCGAGACACCACCGCTGCCCCTGCGCGTGGTTCAGGACGATGTTGGTGTGCTCGTCCTTGAGGTCCCGCCGGGTCGGGTTCGGCCGGATCTCCTTGTGGCAATCGCTGCAGGGGAAGATCCCGGGCGAAAACGGCGGCTTCGGCACGGCGAACTGCGGACCGTGGGGGGTGTGCGCGGCCGCGGCGCCTTTCTTCGCCCCCTGCTCCTCCTGCTGGTGGGCCGCCAGGGCGCCCGACGCGGCGAGGCACAGGATGGCCGCCGCGGCCGCCGGGACGATGGCCCGGCGCACACGTTCCATTTTCATCGCGACTCCTTCGACCCTTGTGTGAGGAACGGACCGACGCAACGATTACCGCACCCGGGAACGCCGGGCCGTCACTCCCCCATCCGCAGCCCGGTTGCTTCGAGAAAGTCGAGGTATTCGTAGATGATGTCGAAGTGCTTCTGCTCCTCGGACGCCAGGATCCGGAAGAACTTCTTCTCCTGCCGGTTCGTGGCGTTCTCGGACATGCGGGTGTACATCTCCCGCCCCTCCGCCTCGAAGCCGAGGGCCTTCCGCATGGCCACCGCGGCGTCCCCGGAGATCGTCTTCTCCTTCTTGATCCGGCTGTACTCCCGCTTGAAGAGGCGCATGCGCCCCTCGCTGCTCGCCGTGGAGACGGCGGGGAACTTCCCGTCCTGCTCGAGCTTCCGGGCGATCGCCTGGATGTCGTCGAAATGCTTCTGCTCCATGTCCGCCAACAGCGCGAACACCTGCTTCGCGAACGGGTCCGTGGCCTTCTCTGCGGACACGGCGAAGTACCGCTTCCCGGTCTTCTCGAACCGGAGAGCGCGGGTGATGGCGCTGACGGCGTTTTCCGTCTTCGGGGCGGGCTTTACCGCTTTGGTCATCGGAAACCCCTTTAATGTTGGGATGGTCCTTTCTA
>DASWBR010000280.1:0-6349 GCA_036390495.1 Candidatus Deferrimicrobiaceae bacterium
CCGCACGGTGGCCGACGTCCGCCACGTCTTCACCAAGTACAACGGCAACCTCGGCGAGTCGGGGTGCGTGAACTGGATGTTCAGCAAGAAGGGATCGGTCACCGTCCCCAAGGAGGGGATGGACGAGGAGAAGCTGATCGAGATCGCCCTGGAGCTGGGCGCCGACGATGTGGCGAACGACCCGGAAGCGCACGAGTACGAGGTGCGGTGCGAGCCCGAGGTGTTCGAGGACGTGAAGAGGGGGCTCGAGGAGCGCGGCGTGAAGGTCGTCTCCTCGGAAATCGCGATGGTCCCCCAGACCACCGTCCACCTGGAGGGGAGGGCTGCCGAGACGATGCTTAAGATGATGAGCGCCCTCGAGGAGTCCGACGACGTCCAGAACGTCTGGGCGAACTTCGACATCTCCGACGAGGCGATGGAGGCGTTTGGCGCCTAGCGCACGCCGCATCCTCGGGATCGACCCGGGGTCGCTCCGGACGGGGTACGGGATCGTCGACGTCCGGGGGAACGCCGTATCCCCCGTGGCCTGGGGCGTCATCCGTACGGCCGGCGACGATCCGTTTCCGGACCGCCTCCAGAAAATCCACGCGGAACTCTCCGGCCTGATCCGCCTCCACCGGCCCACCGAGGCGGCGGTGGAGAAGGTCTTCCTCGCGAGGAACGCCTCCGCGGCCCTCAAGCTGGGCCAGGCCCGCGGAGCCGCCATCGTCGCCTGCGGCACGCACGGGCTGCCGGTCCACGAGTACAGCGCCCGGGAGATCAAGTCCGCCGCAACCGGGTACGGCGCCGCCCCGAAGGAGCAGGTCGCGGGAATGGTGGCGCGCCTCCTGGGAATCCGCGACCCCGTTTCCGACGACGCCTCCGACGCCCTCGCCATCGCCTTCTGCCGCGCCGTCACCCGCGACCTGTCCTGAATCCCGTATAGGGGGACACTCTTCGGTTTCGATTTCCCTTCCGGGAAAGAGGGGAAGAGTGTCCTCCGCCAGTGGTATCATGTTTTCCCATGATCGACCATCTTCGAGGACGCCTGGCGGGGGGCGGGAAGGATTTCGTGGTGGTGGAGTGCGCCGGGATCGGGTTCCGCGCCTACGTATCCGCCGCGACCCGGAAGGAGCTCCCGCCCGACGGGGAGGGGTGCCTGCTCCGGACCCACCTCCATTTCCGCGAGGGCGGCGCCGACCTGTACGGGTTCTCCTCGGAGACCGAGCGGGAAATCTTCCTCGCCACCATCGGGGTGAGCGGCGTCGGGCCGAAGTCGGCGCTGGCCGTTCTCTCGGTCCTCGGGACGGGCGGAGTCCTCGCCGCGTGCGCGCGGGAGGACGCGGCGTCCTTCACCCGGGTGCCCGGCATCGGGAAGAAGCTGGCGCAACGGATCGCCCTCGAGCTCCCGGACCGGCTCAAAAAAGTGTCCGTGGAGTTCGCGCTCGCGGAGGGGGAGGAGGCACAGCCCCCGACGGCCCCGGAAGCCCAGGCGGCGGAGGCGTTGGCCGCCCTCGGCTTCTCCCGCGCGGAAGCACAGCTCGCGGTGGCGGCGGCGCGGCGGGAACGGGGGGCGGACCAGCCGGCGGACGCCCTGATCCGCGAGGCGCTCCGGCGCCTTTCCGGGGCGCGCGGTTGAGCGGGGAAAGGGCCGGGGGGGAGGCGGGGTGGACGGCAGGATGGACGGCAGGATCGTGGACCCTGTGACGGCGGGCGGGGAGCTGTCGGTCGATCTCTCCCTGCGACCGAAACGCCTGGCCGACTTCATCGGCCAGAATGCCGTCATCTCCAACCTGAAGACGTACATCGCCGCCGCGAAAAACCGCGGGGAGCCGCTCGACCACGTCCTGCTATCCGGGCCGCCGGGACTCGGGAAGACCACGCTCGCGCACATCATCGCGAACGAAATGGGCGTGGGGATCCGCACGACCTCCGGCCCCGCGATCGAGCGGAAGGGCGACATCGCGGCGATCCTGACGGCCCTCGAGCCCGGGGATGTCCTGTTCATCGACGAGATCCACCGGCTGAGCCGCGTGGTGGAGGAGTTGCTCTACTCCGCGATGGAGGATTTCGCACTCGACATCATCCTCGGGCAGGGACCTTCCGCGAAGTCGATCCGCCTCACCCTCCCGCGTTTCACGCTGGTGGGGGCCACCACCCGCACCGGCCTGCTCACCTCCCCTCTCCGGGACCGTTTCGGAGTCCCCTTCCGGCTGGAGTATTACGGCACAGCGGAGCTCGAGGAGGTGATCCGGCGTTCCGCCGCCTCGCTCTCCATCCCGATCGCCCCGCAGGGCGCGGCCGAAATCGCACGGCGCTCCCGGGGGACGCCCCGGATCGCCAACCGCCTGCTGCGCCGCGTGAGAGATTTCGCGCAGGTGAAAGGGGACGGGACGATCTCCCGGGAAGTCGCGGACCATGCGCTGCTGCAGATGGAGGTGGACCGCGAGGGGCTCGACGTGATGGACCGGAAGATCCTCCGCGTGATCCTGGAGAAATTCCAGGGCGGTCCGGTGGGGGTGGAAACGATTTCCGCGTCCGTCAGCGAAGAGCGGGACACCATCGAGGACGTGTACGAACCGTTCCTGATCCAGCGGGGGTTCCTGAAGCGCACCCCCCGGGGCAGGGTGGCGACCCCCGCCGCCTGGAAGCATCTGGGAATGGCCGTCCCCAGCTCGACCGTCCAGGACGGCCTGTTCGGGGAGGGGTAGCCCGATGGCGAATCCCGGGAAGTTGCTGCTCTTCGCGGGGCTCCTGATCGCCGCCGTGGGGGGACTGCTTCTCCTGTCCGGCAAAATCGGGTGGATCGGCCGGCTTCCCGGAGACATCACCATCCGCCGGGAGAATTTCACCTTCCACTTCCCGCTGGCGACCTGCCTTCTGGTCAGCGCGATCCTCTCCCTCCTTTTCTGGCTGTTCCGGAAATAGGAACTTCCCCGGTTATTGCGCGATTGCATCATCCGGGTATAATACCCCGGGGGTGGAAGTGCGCGTACTGATGGCCTTTTTCACGTTAACGATCCTCTTGCCTTGCCCCCGGTGGGCGCTGGCGGAGACGAAATCTCCGGGGATCGCGGACGTCGCCGGGTCGATCCAGGGAAACGTGGCAAAGGTCCGGTTCACCCTCCGGAACGCCTTCCCTCCGGAAATGGTCGAGGCCATGAAAAGCGGGATCGAGATCTCCTTCAAGGTCACCGTGAAGGTCGAGCGGGTGTACCGGGGCTGGTTCGACCCGACCATGGGAGAGAAGAATTTCTCCCGTTCCGTCCGGTACGATGCCCTGTCCCTGGTATACCGGCTTCACCGCGACGACGGCGACGAACTCCTGCCGGACATCCACGCGGCCCTGGACCGGATGACCCGGTTCGAGGTTTCCATCCCCCTGAAGGGGGAGATCGAGAAGGGGAAACCGTATTTCGCCCGCGTCCGGGCGCGCCTGGACAAGGTGGGCCTGTCCGAGCCGCTCCGTTCCATCCTCTTCTTCTCCTCCCTGTGGGACGTCCAGACGGATTGGGCCCGGGGGCGGCTGGCCACGCCATGAGCCCGGATCCGGCGAAGCGGCCCCGACCGACAGCGGAGGAGGAGCTCTCGAAGCGCCGCCGGGAGGGATGGGCGATCGGCGTCGTCGCCGTGCTCGTGGCGACGCTCACCTTCGTCGAGGCCAAGTTGGCGGCGGTCGGCGGAGCCGTCGGGCTCACCAGCAACATCGTCATCTTCGCGCTGATCAACCTCAACGTCATCCTCGTCGTGCTCCTGATCTTCCTCGTCACCCGCAACGTGTTCAAGGTCCTTCTCGATCGCCGCAGGAACATCCTCGGGGCGAAAATCCGCTCCCGGCTGGTCCTCATCTTCATCTCCTTCTCCCTGATCCCGACCATCCTCCTGTTCATCGCTGCGACCAACATCACGACGACCAGCATCAAGTCGTGGATCGGGGGGCGGGTGGGACAGGCGCTCACGGGCGCCATGGAGATCGCGCGGGGCCGCCTGGAGTCCGAGGCGCTCCTTCTCTCCTCCGTCGCGAGGGAGGTGGCGGAGCGCATCCCGGCGAGGGGAAGCTCCTCGTCCCGCACGGCGACCCTCCGGTCCGCCCGGTCCCTGGTTCCTCCGGGGGTCTCCCTCCTTTTGGTGCGGAACGGGAAGGAGGCTGCCAGGGAGGGGGAGATCCCGGCGGCCATTCTGACCGAGCTCGTCTCGCGGGTGAAGGGTGTGGCGAAAGGGGGGAAGTCCGCCGCCAGGACCCTGATTGGGGAAGGATACGCCGCCGCGTGGGCCCCTGCGCCCGGAGGAACCGTGGTGGCCGTCCGGGCGCTCACCGCAGGGGAAACCGCGATGATCCGGGAGATCGCAAGGGCGTACGACGAGTACCACCAGGTGCGCCTGCTCGACGATCCGATCCGGGCCAGCTACCTCGGCGTCCTCATCCTCATCACTCTCCTCATTGTCTTCGCGGCCTCCTGGATGGGCATCCGCTTCGCCCGGCAGATCACGGTGCCGGTGCAGCTCCTGGCCGAGGGGACCGAAAAGGTCGCCCGCGGCGACCTGGACGTGTCGCTGGACTACCGCTCCGACGACGAGTTCGGCACCCTCGTCACCTCCTTCAACCGGATGACGGGCGACCTGAAGGCGATGAAAGGCAGCCTGGAGGAGGCGAACGCCTCGCTGCGACAGACCTACGAGGAGCTCCGGCGCAGGACGCAGTTCATAGAGACGATCCTCGACAGCATCTCCACGGGGGTCGTGGTGATCGACCGGCACGGCCGGATCGCGATGATCAACAAGGTGGCGGAACGGCTGCTGGGTATCCCCACCGATCGGGCCGTCGGACGGCTCTACCGGGAGGTTGTGGAGGAGGAGCATTACGAGGCGATCCGCGGGGTCTATCGGGAGGCGGGGGAAGCGTCTGGCGGCCAGGTGGAACGGCAGGTGGAGCTGCGGGTGAAGGGGAGGAAGGTCGCCTTCCGGGTCAGCCTGACGGCCCTGCGGGACGACGCGGGAGAGTACATGGGGCTCGTTGCCGCCTTCGACGATCTGTCCCAGGCGATGCGACTCCAGCGGGTGCTCGCGTGGCGAGAGGTGGCCCGGCGGATCGCCCACGACATCCGCAACCCCCTCACCCCGATCCAGCTCTCCACGGAGCGGATGCAGCGCAAATACGCGGAGGAGCACGCCGGCGATCCGGTCTTCGCGGAGTGCACCCAGGTGATTCTCTCCGAGGTGGCCACCCTGAAGCAGCTCGTGGAGGAGTTTTCCCGGTTCGCACGGATGCCGGCGCCCCGGCTCGCCGAGGGGGATCTCGCGGAAGAGGTGCGCGCCGTCGTGGAAACGTACCGGACGGCTCACCCGGAGATCGAGTGGGAGTTCCACGCGGAGTCGATGCAGCCGGTCTGGTTCGATCCGATCCAGATGCGGCGCGCGGTTACGAACCTTCTGGAGAACGCCGTCTCCGCCCTCGGGGGGAAAGGGCGTGTACGGGTTGCGTGCTCGTTCGAACCGCTCCGGAAGACCGTTCGCCTTGCCGTGTCGGACGATGGCCCCGGGGTACCCCCGGAAGATCGGGACCGCCTGTTCGAGCCGTACTTTTCCCGGAAGGAAGGTGGCACGGGGCTGGGGTTGGCGATCGTGAGCGCCATCGCGAACGACCACGGAGGCGCGGTCCGTATGCGGGACAACCAGCCGCGGGGGGCGATTTTCGAGCTGGAATTCCCCGCGCAACCCGCGGGGAAAGGGTGAGAGGGTAACTGCGGGTGCCCCCCTCGCGGTACGGGAAGTACCTGGTCCTGCGCAAGATCGCCTCGGGCGGCATGGCGGAAGTGTTCCTTTGCCTCCTGCCGGGAGAGGAAGGTTTCCGGAAGCGGGTCGCCCTGAAAGTCGTGCACCCGCGCCTCGCGGACAACCCGCGCTTCCGCGACCTCTTCGCGGGGGAGGCACGCCTCGCCGCAGCGCTCTCCCATCCCAACCTGGTCCAGGTTTTCGATTTCGGGAGGGAGGGGGCATCTTCCTACCTCGCGATGGAGTACGTGGAGGGGTCCAATCTCGCGCAGGCCGCGGCGAGGGCGAGGGCCCTTGGAGTTGCGGTCCCGCCTGGGGTGTGGAGGCACTGGGTCGAGGGGATCTGGTCCGGCCTCGCCTACCTGCACGGGAAGGGGATCGTCCACCGGGACGTGAGCCCCGGCAATGTGCTCCTCGGCCGGGACGGCACGGTGAAGGTCACGGATTTCGGGATAGCCGGAACCGTTGACGGGAAGGGGGAGCAGGGGATCGATCGCGGAGGGAAGTCGGGATACTTCTCCCCCGAGCGGGCAAGGGGGGAGGAAGCGACGGAAGCTTCGGACCTCTTCGCCGCCGGGGTGATCTCCGCGGAACTGCT
>DASWBR010000281.1:0-3561 GCA_036390495.1 Candidatus Deferrimicrobiaceae bacterium
GCCCACGTGGCGAACGGGACGGGGTCGATCGTGGAGGTCAACTGCGAGACCGACTTCGTCGCGAAGACCGACGACTTCGCCGGACTGACGAAGGAGATCGCGGAGCTGGTGACCGTGAAGGCCCCCAGGGACGTGGAAGAGGCGTTGCTGCTTCCGGCCGGGGGCGGGACCCTCGCCGAGAAGCTCACCGGGAAGGTGGCCAAGATCGGGGAGAAGATCTCCTTCCGCCGGTTCGCGCGGTTCGAGCTTCCCGCAGGGGCGCCCGGGATGGTGTCCTCCTACATCCACGCGGGCGGGAAGATCGGGGTGCTGGTGGAGCTCTCCGGGGCCGCGCCGGGGAACCCGGGGGCGTCGGCGCTGGCCAAGGACCTGGCGATGCAGGTGGCGGCGGCAAATCCGACGTACGTCAGCCGCAGGGACGTGCCCGCGGAGGTGATCGAACACGAGAAATCCATCTACCGCGACCAGGCGAAGGCGTCCGGGAAGCCCGACAAGATCCTGGACCGGATCGCCGAGGGGAAGCTGGAGAAATATTTCGCGGACTTCTGCCTCGTGGAGCAGGCGTTCATCAAGGACCCGGACCGGAAGGTGGGGCAGCTCCTCGCCGAGGCCGGGAAGGCCGCGGGCGCGGAGATCTCCGTGCGGCGGTTCGTCCGGTTCCAGGTGGGCGAGGGGCTCGAAAAGCGGCCTGCCGACCTGGCCGCCGAGGTGGCGAAGCAGCTCGGACAGGGGTGACCGGCGACTTGCCTGCGCCCCCGGGAGGTTCCGTGGCGAAGCCGACGTACCGCCGGATCCTGCTGAAGTTGTCGGGGGAAGCCCTGATGGGCCGCCAGGAGTACGGCATCGACGAGAAGATCCTGTCGGGGCTTTCCGCGGAAATCCGGGAGGTGGCCGCCCTCGGCGTCCAGGTGGCCCTCGTGGTGGGCGGCGGGAACATCTTCCGCGGCATCCGCACCAGCAAGGACTTCGGCATCGACCGGGCCTCGGCGGATTACATGGGGATGCTGGCGACCGTGATCAACAGCCTCGCCCTCCAGGACATGCTGGAGCGGGACGGGTTCACGACCCGCGTCCTCTCCGCCATCGAGATGCGGGCCATCGCGGAGCCGTACATCCGCCGCCGGGCGCTGCGCCACCTCGAGAAGGGCCGGGTGGTGATCTTCGCGGCGGGTACCGGGAACCCGTACTTCACCACCGACACCGCGGCGGCGCTCCGGGCGATGGAGATCAACGCCGACGTCATCCTCAAGGCCACCAAGGTGGACGGGGTGTACGACCGCGACCCGATGGCCGACCCGAAGGCCAGGAAATACGCCCGCCTCACCTACATCGACGTGCTCCAGAAGAATCTCAAGGTCATGGACGCCACGGCCATCTCCCTGTGCATGGACAACGACCTCCCCATCGTGGTGTTCAACCTCACCCGGAAGGGGAACATCCTCAAGGTGGTGCTGGGGGAGAAGATCGGCACCGTGGTCCAGGGAGGGAAATAGATGGAAGCGATGGTCAAGGAAACCGCCGCCCGCATGGAGCGGAGCATCGAGGCATTCCGGAAGGAGCTGGGGAAGGTGCGCACCGGGCGCGCCTCCTTCTCCCTCCTGGACGGGGTCAAGGTGGACTACTACGGGACGCCCACGCCCCTCCAGCAGGTGGGGACCCTCTCCGTCCCGGAGAGCCGGCTGATCACGATCACCCCGTGGGACGCCAAAATGATCGGCCCGATCGAGAAGGCGATCCAGGGGAGCGGGCTGGGACTGAACCCCGCCAGCGACGGGAAGGTCGTGCGCATCCCCATTCCGCCGCTGACCGAGGAGCGGAGGAAGGAACTCGCGAAGGTGGTCCGGAAGATGGCCGAGGACGCCCGCGTGTCGGTGCGCAACGTGCGGCGGGAGGCGATCGAGAAACTGAAGGACCGGGAGAAGAAGAAGGAGATCTCCGAGGACGACGTCAAGCGCGGGCAGGACCGGATCCAGAAGGAAACGGACGCCTGCGTGAAGAAGATCGACGACATCCTCAAGGCCAAGGAGCAGGAGATCCTGGAGGTCTGACGAGGCCTCCCGTCCCGCAGAACCCCATGGCGCCCCTCGGTTCCGCCCCTCCCGCCCTGCCGCGGCACGTGGCCGTCATCATGGACGGGAACGGCCGGTGGGCGGCGCTCCGGGGGCTCCCCCGGGTGGAGGGGCACCGGATGGGCGTCCGGGCAGTGCGCGCGGTCGTGGAGTGCGCGCGCGAGCTCGGCATTCCTTTCCTCACGCTCTACGCCTTCTCCCTCGAGAACTGGGGCCGCCCCGAGACGGAAGTGCGGACGCTGATGTCCCTGCTGAGGGAGTTTCTCCAGAGCGAGATCCCGGAACTCCTGCGACACGGGATCCGGCTCCATGTCATCGGGGACGTCTCCTCCCTCCCGCCGGCGCTGCGTCCGGTCCTGTCCGGCGCGGTGGCGTCCACGGCGGGGAACTCCGGGATGACCCTGACCCTGGGCCTTTCCTACGCGGGGCGCAACGAGATCGTCCGCGCCGCGAGGGCCCTCGCGGCGGACGCGGCGGCGGGCGCGATCCGGCCGGAGGACATCACGGAGGAGGCATTCTCCGCCCGGCTCGACACGGCGGGGATGCCGGACCCCGACCTCGTGATCCGGACGAGCGGGGAAATCCGGGTAAGCAATTTCCTCCTCTGGCAGTCCGCCTACGCGGAGTACGTCTTCACGGACGTGCTCTGGCCCGACTTCGGCAAGCCGGAGTTCCTCCTGGCGCTGGAGGAGTTCTCCCGGCGACACCGGCGGTACGGGCTGACGGGCGAGCAGTCCGGCCCGCCCCGGGCGGGGTAGCGATGCTCTGGAAGCGGATCGCCACCGCCGCCGTCCTGATCCCGCTCCTGCTCGCGGCGACCCTCTACGGAAAGGGGCAGCCGCACGCCTGGCCTTTCCTCCTCTTCACGGGGACCGCGGCGGTCCTTTGCGCACACGAGTTCTTCCGGATGTTCCTGCCGGCTTCCCGGGACCTGTTCGCCGGGGTGCTGCTGTCGTCCGGGGCCTTTGCCGGGGTGGCGCTCCTTCCGCACCCCCTCGGGATGCCCGCCGTCCTTTCCTGCGTCGTGCTGGCGGCCCTCCACGCGTTGCCGGGGCCGGCGGACCCCCCGGAGAAGATGCGGAAGGGGGCGACGATGGTCCTCGGGACGGTGTACGTGGGGGGGCTTCTCGGGATGTACCCGAGGATCCTCTCCCTCCCCGGCGGGGAGTTCTGGGTGCTGCTGGGGATCCTCACCGTGGCGCTGGGGGACACCTTCGCGTACGGCGTCGGGAGGACCATCGGAAAGAGGAAACTCGCCCCCGCCCTCTCCCCGAACAAGACCCTGGAGGGCGCGCTCGGGGGCCTGGCCGGCAGCGTGGCGTTCGCCGTCGTTTTCGCACGGGCATTCCTCCCGGCGATCCCTCCCTGGTACGCGGCCGCCTCGGGCCTCGCCGTGGGGGCCACCGGGCAGGCCGGGGACCTGTTCGAGTCGCTGCTGAAGCGCGCCGCGGGGGTCAAGGACAGCGGGACCCTGTTTCCCGGGCACGGCGGG
>DASWBR010000282.1:0-6238 GCA_036390495.1 Candidatus Deferrimicrobiaceae bacterium
GCGGTGATCAACCGGGCCGACCCGGATCGGCGCCTGGATATCCTGGTCTACCGGGGACACCTCCCGTCCGTGTCCTTCTACCGGGGGAAGCTCGCCGCGATGGCGTTCGGGATGCGCCGGGAGGTCCAGTTCGAGTCGGACGAGGCGTGGCGGGAGACCTACATCGACAATCAGGAATCGCTGGCACGTTACCTTGCGGCCCGGAAGGAACTCTTCGTTGTCTCCCCGCAGGAAAACATGGAGTCCCTTCTGGCCGAACACCCCATGACATGCGGGGCCGTGTTCGGGACGAAACGGTTCACGGCGTACCGCTGCGCCAGGGCGAGCGTACCCGCCGCCATCCCCCGGGTGGAACCGGATCGCCCCGTCGCGGGTCCGAACCGGTAGGAGCGGGGGGCGGGACGTCCCCCGGACAGGAGGTCTGGACATGCGACGGGGATGGCGTGCGGCGGCGTGGGCGTTGGTGGCGTTCCTCCTGCACGCGGGGCCGGAACGCGGCGCCCTGGCGGCGGAGAGGGACGCGGGGAAGGAACCGGTGCGGAAGGTGACCTCCACGGAAGGCGACCGCGCTTCCGCCGAGATTACGGTGTACAACGTGGGGCTGGGGCTCGTGAAGGATCGCCGCCTCGTCTCTCTGGGGCAGGGGGAGAGCACCCTCCTGTTCATGGACGTGGCGTCCCAGGTGATCCCCTCCAGCGTCACCGTGCGTTCCGTGAAGGAGGCGGACGCCGTATCGGTGCTGGAGCAGAATTACGAGTACGACCTCCTCTCCCCCGCGAAGCTCCTCGAGAAGTACGTCGGGAAGACCGTCCGGATCCGGTACCGGAGCCCCTACACGGACAGGGAGGACGAGAAAGAGGCGAAGGTCCTCGCGTACAACGAGGGGCAGCCGGTCCTCGCGATCGACAACGAGGTGACCTTCGGCCTGCCCGGGAATTACATCTTCCCCGCGGTGCCCCCGGACCTGATCGCCCGGCCAACCCTCTCCTGGCTCCTCGACGCGAAGGTTCCGGGGAAGCGGGAGCTGGAGGCGCTCTACCTGACCAACGGCATGACGTGGCGGGCCGACTACGTCCTGGTGCTGGGAGCGGACGAGCGGAGGGCCGACCTGTCGGGCTGGGTGACCCTGGACAACCGCAGCGGGGCGACGTTCCGCGACGCCCGCCTGAAGCTGGTGGCGGGGGACGTGAACCGGGTCCGCGACGACCTCGCGCGCAGGGGAGTGCCGTCGGGGGCCAAGGTCGTGCTCGCGGCCGAGGCGGCTCCGCAGTTCCGGGAGTCGGAGCTGTTCGAGTACCACCTTTACGCCCTTTCGCGGCCGACCGACGTGAAGAACAACCAGTCCAAGCAGGTGGGCCTGCTCTCGGCGGAGGGCGTCCCCGTCGGGAAGGAGTACGTCTTCCACGGGGCGGATTACTACTACCGGTCCCAGCACACGGGGGAGATCGTCCGGAACCAGAAGGTCCCCGTGTTCCTCCTCCTCCGGAACGACAAGGCATCGCGCCTCGGGATGCCGCTCCCCAAGGGGGTCGTCCGCGTGTACAAGCGCGACAGGGACGATTCCCTCCAGTTCGTCGGGGAGAACACGATCGACCACACGCCGAAGGACGAGAAGGTGCGGCTGATGCTCGGGAACGCCTTCGATGTGGTCGGCGACCGGAAACAGACCGAGTGGAGGGTCGTGTCGGGGAACACGTACGAGGCGTCGTACGAGGTCGCGCTGAGAAACCACAAGAAGGAAGGGGTGACGGTCCGGGTTGTGGAGCCGATCCCCGGCGACTGGAAGATCCTGGAAACGACCCATCCCTACGAGAAGGAGGACTCCCGGACGGCGGTCTTCCCCGTCAAGGTGGAACCCGATCAGGAGGTGAAGTTGCGGTACAGGGTGAGGATGCGGTTCTGAGGGGAACGGGGCCGGGGGATCCCCGGCCCCGCCCTCCACAAGGAGGTCGAAAGGCTACCGCGTCCGGCCGCCTCCTCCCCAGCTCCCGCCTCCGCGGCTGCCGCCTCCGCTGCCACCTCCCCAATTTCCGCCACCGCCTCCCCAGCTTCCCCCGGATCCCCGGGTCCCGCCATCGGTCCCTCGCGGGGCGGCCCCTTCGAAGGAGCGGCCCGCGCCATCGGTGCCGCGCGAACCCCCGTCGAACGATCCGCGCGGGGCCGTTTCGTATCCCATCGGGCCGGTGTACCCCCGGGCCGGCGGGACGGTGTATCCTCCGCCGGTTCCGCGGGGCTGGCTGCCACCGCCACCGTACCCGGGGGCACCCCGGTCAACCGGGGCGCGTCCCGGTGTGCCGGGCGTGGAGTTGCGGGAGGAGGTCGTCGCGCCATATGAACGCCACGGGGTTCCGGTTCCCTGGGGAATGGAGGAAACCCGCCCGCCGCCTTCCGCGGAAGGACGAGATCCCCACTTGCCGGGGGCCGGACCGGCGGCCTTCTGGCGCGAACCGCCCTCGGTGCTCCGCGTGGAGGCTGTACCGGAGGTGCCCCGATCCGCCGGGACACCCGGCCCCCGGCCGCCGGTCGCTCCCGCGACGGCGCCCTTCCCCGTCGTGGTCCCCGTTCGTCCGCCGCCGCGGGGTCCTACGGTGCCGGCAGGAAGCGGCTTGTCCCACCGGGCGAGCCGGGCGTCGGTTCGCGAGAATGTCGCGCGGGTCGCCGTCCGCCCCGGCTGCTCCGGAACCCACCGGATGTAGCGGCCGTCGTTCACGAAGCGCACGTTCCCCGGATAGTAATAGCCGGTACGGTACGGGTAGCGGTACCCGTTGTAATAGTACCCGGAGGCATAGAAACAGTTGTAGGGAGACCAGACCCATCCCCAGGCAGGGTAGGAAACCCACCACCCGTAATGGTACGGCCACCATCCCCACGGCTCGTAGCCAATCCAGTTCCAGCCGTACGGGTATACCCAGCTCCACTGGCCGTAATAGTAGGGGGCCCAACCTTCGCCCACGTAGGGACGCCAGACGTACCCGTATTCCGGGGTCTGGACCCACTCCCCGTACTCCCGGAGCTCGGTGGCCGCCGCCTGGGGGATTCCCGCCTGCTGCTCCGCCTCGGTAAGGGCCGTCTCCGGTGCCTGCTGCGGGGGGGATTGGCCGGTGGGGGTCACCCGGATCTCCTTGCCGATCGCCGCCTCCTCCCCCGCCTTCACGGCCACGGGCTTGGCGCCTTCCGCGACGACGGCTCCTTCCCCGCGGCGGACGCGGAATTTCGTCTCCCCGCCGTCCATGGTCAGCCAGTAGAGTCCCGGGGCGTCCAGCCGGACGTCCCGGTTCCCGGGGACCTTCACCGCGACGGGGGCGAAATCTTCCTTCGACAGGGAGAACGCCACATGGCCCGCCCGGAGCCGGAAGGAGGCCCGCTGGTCGCCGAGCTGCCGGACGTCCACCTCGGCTCCCTGTTCCAGGAGGAGGAACTGGCTCCCGCGGAACTGGAGCTCCGCCTCGGAACCTTGCGGGACGCTCACCCTCGCGCGCTCCGCGACGGGGGCGTTGTTGGGGTACTCCTCCCACTCGGCGGAATCGGCGGGCCGGACCCAGGCCGTTCCCTTGACGATCTTGAGGCGGGCTACGGCGGTGGAAGGGATTTTTTCCTCGTCCGGGTCGGTCCCGGCCGCGAGTGCCGTTGACCCGTGGAACGACAAGAGAATCGAAAGAAAGACCGTCGTCGCAATGAGACGGATCGGCTTCACGGTGGTTCCCTCCCTTCCAGGGTCTTTCTGCTCCCTGTCCAATATACGGTGGCGGCGCTCCCTCTATTCACACGCTTTCCTTATTATTCTATACCTTATTATTTTATACCTTTTCCCGCGGGGAGGGATTCCCGGCCCTGTCCGGGTTGTGCCAGGGATTGTTGTCCATCACCGGCAACCGAGCCGGCGCCGGCGCCATCGAATGGGCTGGGAGGAAAACGCGATGTGGGGGGGCAGGAAGGAGAAGGTCGTCGGCGGGATCCTCGTCGGCCTGATGGCGATCCTGGTCTCATTCTTCTGAATCACCGAGGAAGCCTGGCCGGGAGTACCGCCGGGCATGGGAGGCATTCCGATGAGATCGGATCCGGTCCGGGGACTCGTGGAGAGGGCGACCCTCGAGGCGGTCGGGCGGTTCAACGAGGCGTTCTGCCGCCACGACGTCGACTCTGTGATGCGGGCGATGACGGAGGATTGCGTATTCGAGAACACCTGCCCGCCCCCGGACGGGGAGCGGTACCAGGGGCAGGGACCGGTCCGGGGGTTCTGGGAGCGCTTCTTCCGCTCCTCCCCCGAAGCGATTTTCGAGACGGAGGAGACCTTCGCCGCCGGGGACCGGTGCGTGGTCCGGTGGTTGTACCGCTGGGTGGACAGCGAGGGAAGGCCGGGCCACATCCGGGGCGTAGACGTCTTCCGCGTCCGGGACGGCAAGGTGGCCGAAAAACTCTCCTACGTCAAGGGTTGACGACCGGCGGAACGTCGGGACCGTTCCCCGGGGCGGGAGGCGTTGCGCCCCCCGCGCTCCGAGGAGACATCACGCCCGGTGGTTGTCGATGAGGGGGAACGTCTTCCCGAAGACGTACGGGCGCGCCCGCACCAGGAAGTCGTGGGGGAAGCCCATTTCCACCCGGCTCGCCTCGTCGAGTTTCGAAAGCTGTTCCGGCCCGAGGGTCAGGTCCAGGCATCCGAGGTTGTCGGCGAACTGGGCTAGGGTCTTCGCCCCGAGGATCGGGATGATCACCCCGAACGGCTGCTGCCGGACCCAGGCGAGCGCCACCTGGGACGGCGTGCGCCCGGTCTCCTTCGCCACCTCCGCCGCAGCCTGCGCGATGCGCACGCTGCGATCCGTCACGTTCGCCTCCGCCCACGCCTCGTCCTTCGCGTACCGCGCCTCCGCCGGCCGGTCCTTCGGGGTCCTGTACTTCCCCGAGAGCACGCCGCCGCCGAGCACGCCCCAGGGGGTCACGGCGACGTCGAGGGCTTTCGCCATCGGGAGGAGGTCCCGCTCCGGAGTCCGGTCCGCCAGGCTGTACTGGATCTGCAGCGCGGCGAACGGGGACCACCCCTTCAGCGCGGCGAGCGTGTTCGCCTGCGACACGATCCACGCGGGTGCGTCGGAGATCCCCGCGTAGAGGATTTTGCCCGCCCGCACGGCGTCGTCCAGGGCGCGCATCATCTCCTCGACCGGGGTCATGAAATCGAACGCGTGCACCCAGTACAGGTCGATGTACTCCGTGCCGAGACGCGAAAGGCTCGCCTCCAGCGACTGGACGAGATTCTTCCGGTGGTTGCCGCCGCCGTTCGGATCGTCGGGGCGCATGTTCAGCGTGTACTTCGTGGCGAGGACGAAACGCTCCCGTCGCCCCTTCAGGAACTCCCCGGTGAATTTCTCGCTCGTCCCGTTGGTGTACAGGTTCGCGGTGTCGACGAAGTTCCCCCCCGCGTCCGCGAAGGCGTCGAAGATCTTCCGGCTCTCCTCCTTCGAGGATCCCCAGCCCCACTCCTCCCCGAAGGTCATCGTTCCCAGGCACAGTTCCGAAACCCGCAATCCCGTGTTCCCCAGCAGCTTGTACCGCATGGCGAGCGCCTCCTTTCGAACGGACCGATGGATGCCGGATTCGTCCGTTAGATGCCAAAACGGACCGCCGGAATCGGGGCGGCAAAACTTCCGCCCCGCGGGCATCATCGTATGGAACGGGGACCGAGGGTGGTGTCCCCGGGAGGGAGGGGATCATGGCGTCCGGAACGAGGAAGATCGCCGACATCGTCGAGCCGCAATCCGTCATCGAAGGGGCGGGCGTGAAGCTGCGCCGCAGCATCGCGACGAGGAGACTGAATTACGTGGACCCGTTCCTGCTGTTCGACCATTTCGGGTCGGACGATCCCCGGGACTACCTTGCCGGGTTCCCGATGCACCCCCACCGGGGGATCGAGACGGTCACGTACATGCTGACCGGGCTGGTGGACCACAGGGACAGCATCGGGAATTCGGGGACGATCGGCGCCGGGGACGTGCAGTGGATGACCTCGGGCGGGGGGATCCTCCACGAGGAGATGCCGAAGCCGAAGGACGGGAGAATGGAGGGATTCCAGCTCTGGGTGAACCTGCCGGCGCGCCTCAAGATGAGCCGCCCCCGGTACCAGGAGATCCCGGCCGCCGCGATCCCGGTGGTGCGGCGGCAGGACGGCGTGACCGTGAGGGTGGTGGCGGGGGAGTCGGAAGGGGTGAAGGGGCCGGTGACGGAGATCGCGGCGGACCCCGAGTAC
>DASWBR010000283.1:0-1900 GCA_036390495.1 Candidatus Deferrimicrobiaceae bacterium
CGCCCAGATGGCGTGCGCATTGCTGCGGCACGCCCGGGGAGCGGGGAGGGCGGACCACCTCGCGGTGGCGGCGCGGACGCTGTGCGGGCTGTCTGCGGAGTACGACGGTCGGGGAGCGTTCGCGGCGCCGTACGGGAGCGCCCTGCTCCTGTACCGGAAGGGGAACCCCGGGAAGGCGTGCCTCCCGGGCGACCCGGCGTGCGATCCCGGGCAAAGCTGAAGCGACAAGGCCTGACCCGCCGAGGATGGGACCGGGAATTATTTCCTTTTCAGGGTCGTCTCGGTGTAAGGCCTTTCCTCGGGCCGGAGGGTGCCACCCCGGTCGATCCGGGCCTTCACCGTATCCTCCGTCTGTTTATTCAGCGTGATCTTGAGATCGCGCCCCTCCTTGTTTTGCCAACCGAACGTGAAGGTGTCCCCTTCCTGGCTCCCCTTTGCCTTCACCTTGCCCGCCGGCAAGGTCCGGTTCCGGAGCGTCAACGATGACCATTCGTATTCCGCGACGAGGACTCCTTCCATCTTTCCGGGGTGTATGGTGATCGTGATGTCCTGCCTGGTGGTGGGATCGAGGTAGGCCGGCCAGGTTCCCGCCCAGACCCCTTCGAAGTAGGAAGGCGCAACGGCCGCGTTGTCCAGATCGGCCGCGTACCCCGTCGCGGCCAGGACGGAAACGAGGAACGCGGCGGAAAGGATCCTCCGGAACATGTCCCACCTCCTTCTTCTCGGGCGTCGCGAGTGGCGGGAGTCGCTCTGCTCCCCTTGAATGGTGAGTAGTTGCCAAGCCGGTGTCAATCGATCGTTGCGGGGACGAAGCGGGTCGGGGTGAGGATGCCGCCTTCGACGATTTGACCCGGGGCGACGGAGGCGCCGGGCCAGACGATCGCGCGGCGTACGGCCGCCCCTGCTGCAACGCTCGCGTCCTCCTCGATCACCGCTTCGGGTCCCAGCGACGCTCCCTCCGCTACCGACGCGCGCGGGTGGACGAAACCTCGCGGGTCCCCTCCCCGCTCCGCGAGGAGGGCCAGCGTCCCGTGGAGATAGTCCCCGGGGGTTCCGAAGTCGAGGAAGAGGCCGGAGGCCGGGTACCCGAAGACCGGAGCGCCCCGCGCGATCAACGGTCCGTACGTCTCCCGGACGATGCAGGACGGCCTCCCCGGCGGGATGTGTTCCAGGACCTCCGGCTCCAGGATCTGGTACCCCGTGTAGAAACCCTCGAAGTCGCCGGGCGGCGCGCCCGCCCCGAACCCCGTAATCCGGCCGTCCCTCCGGACCTTCACCGGCGTGTACCTCCGTCCCGGGTCGGGGAACAAGACCAGCGTCGCGAGTGCGCCGCTTTGCCGGTGCCGCGCCACGGCCTCCCCCAGGGGGAACCGGGCGATCACGTCGGAGTTGGCGGTGAAGAACGTCCCGCCCCGCAGGAACTCCCGCGCGTTCCCGATCCCGCCGCCCGTCCCGAGGATCCGCGGCTCGAAGAGGAACTCCACCGGGAAGCGCCCCCCGGCCCATGAAAGCACCTTCTCCCGGACGGCGTCCGGGCCGTGGTGCAGGTTGAGGACGAACGCGTCCGCCCCGTGGCCGCGCAGGAACTCCATCCCCCGCGCGCAGAGCGGCACGCCGAGAACGGGGACGACGGGCTTGGGGATTTCGTGCGTCAGCGGGCGAAGCCGCGTCCCAAGCCCGGCGGCGAGGACCATCGCCTTCACGATCCGCCTCCATCCCCGCCGGCTTTCGACGCGAGGGCCTCGAGGAGCGGCAGGAGCTTCCCCCCGAGAGCGCGGAGGGACGGGTTCCGCGCGAAGTTCCCGAGGAGGTGATCCACCGTCGGCGGGATGAAGCGGAGGTAGAAACGTTTTCCCCGGACGTGGGCCTGGTACCCGAAGGTTCCGATCGCCTTCACGTT
>DASWBR010000284.1:0-3858 GCA_036390495.1 Candidatus Deferrimicrobiaceae bacterium
TCGAGAAGGTCCTCGAGCGCGCGGAGGCGCTTCTTCCGAAGCGGGAGATACCGGCGCCCGACCCGGCGATCTTCGACTCCCACCGGGCGTTCCGGTGGGAGCGCGCGGGGGATTCGGGGCGGATCGTCCCGGTGGACCACCCCCACCGGGTCGACCTCGCGGATCTCGTGGGGATCGACCGGGCGAAGGGGGAGCTCCTCCGGAACACCGTCCAGTTCGTTTCCGGCCGCCCGGCGAACCACGTCCTGCTCTGGGGCGAGCGGGGAACCGGGAAGTCCTCGTGCGTGAAGGGGTTGCTCGGGGCATTCGGTTCGCGGGGACTGCGGATCGTCGAGCTCGCACGGTGGGACCTCTTCTCCTTCCCGAGGATCGCCGGCCAGCTCCGGGGACGCCCGTACCGGTTCATCCTCTTCTGCGACGACCTCTCCTTCGACGAGGGGGAGGCGGACTTCCGGGGGCTGAAGACGCTGCTGGACGGCGGGGTGGAGGAGCGGCCGGAGAACGTCCTGATCTACGCCACCTCGAACCGGCGGCACCTGATGCCCGAGCGGCGCGTGGAGATGGGGGCGGAGGACGAGATCCACCCCGAGGAGGCGGTCTCCGAGAGGCTCTCCCTCTCCGACCGGTTCGGGCTGCAGATCGGCTTCTACCGGTTCGACCAGGAGACGTACCTCGCCGTGGTGGAGTCGTACGCCCGGAGGATGCGCCTTCCCGTCGATCCCGGGACGCTCCGGGAGGAAGCGCTCCGGTGGGCGCTGAACGCCGGCTCCCGCAGCGGCCGCGTGGCGAAGCAGTTCGCCGACGACCTCGCCGGGCGGCTCGGCGCGGGCGAATCCGCGGTATCCTGATACCCTGAACCACGACCAACGTCCGGCAGGAGGTAGACCGATGCGCTCCGACGTCATCAAGAAAGGGTTCGAGCGGGCCCCGCACCGCAGCCTGCTGAAGGCCACCGGCGTCACCGACGCCGACATGGGGAAGCCGTTCGTCGCCGTGTGCAACTCGTTCGTCGAGATCGTCCCCGGCCACGTTCACCTGAACAAGGTGGGAGAGTACGTGAAACAGGCCGTCCGCGAGGCGGGCGGCGTCCCCTTCGAGTTCAACACGATCGGCGTCGACGACGGGATCGCCATGGGACACGGCGGGATGCTCTACTCCCTGCCGTCCCGGGAGATCATCGCCGACTCCGTGGAGACGATGATCCGGGCGCACTGTTTCGACGGGATGATCTGCATCCCCAACTGCGACAAGATCGTCCCCGGGATGCTCATGGCGGCGATGCGGTGCAACGTCCCGACGGTCTTCGTCTCCGGCGGCCCCATGAAGGCGGGGGTGACGAAGAGCGGGAAAGTCGTGGACCTGATCACCGTCTTCGAGGGGGTGGCGGCGTACAAGCTCGGGAACCTCTCCGGGGAGGCGCTCAAGGAGCTCGAGGACCACGGGTGCCCCACCTGCGGCTCCTGCTCCGGCATGTTCACCGCGAACTCGATGAACTGCCTGTGCGAGGCGCTGGGGATGTCGCTCCCCGGGAGCGGGTCGGTGCTGGCCGTCGACCGGCGGCGCGAGGAGTTCTACCGCGAGGCGGCGTTCCGGCTGATGGACCTGATCCGCAGGGACATCAAGCCCCGCGACATCGCGACGCGGGACGCCTTCGACAACGCCATCGCCCTCGACATGGCGATGGGCGGCTCCACGAACACGATCCTCCACACGCTGGCGATCGCGCAAGAGGCGGGCGTGCCGTACGACCTCGCGCGGATCGACGCCATCTCCCGGAAGACGCCGACGCTTTGCAAGGTTTCCCCCTCCTCGCAGTACCACATGGAGGACGTGGACCGCGCGGGGGGGATCCCGGCGATCCTCGCCGGGCTCTTCAAGGTCCCCGGGCTCATGAAGCCCGACTGCATCACCGTGACGGGGAAGACGCTTTCGGAGAACGTGGCGGGCGCGGGGACGAAGGACCCGGCGGTCATCCGGACGCTGGATAACCCCTACAGCAGGGAGGGGGGGCTCGCGGTCCTCTACGGCAACCTCGCGACGGAAGGGGCGGTGGTCAAGACGGCCGGGGTGGACCCGAAGATGCTCGTCTTCGAGGGGCCCGCGGTGATCTTCGAGTCCCAGGACGAGGCGTGCGAGGGGATCCTCGGCGGGAGGGTGAAGGCGGGCGACTTCGTGGTGATCCGGTACGAGGGGCCGAAAGGGGGCCCGGGGATGCAGGAGATGCTCGCCCCCACCTCGTACATCATGGGGGAAGGTCTGGGCGACAAGGTGGCGATGGTCACCGACGGGCGCTTCTCGGGGGGTACGCGGGGGGCCACGGTCGGGCACGTCTCGCCCGAGGCGGCGGCGGGGGGGACGATCGCTCTCGTCCGGAACGGGGACCGGATCCGGCTGGACATCCCGGCCCGCAGGCTCGAACTGCTCGTTCCGGAGCCGGAACTCGCCGAACGGCGTGCGAAATGGAAGCCGCACCCGAAGCCGGCACCGACCGGCTCCCTAGGGAAATACGCCTCCATGGCCACCAGCGCCAGCACGGGTGCGATCCTGAAGTGGTAGCGCGCCGCGGGGAAAGGAGGGGCCGATGAAAGCGGTGGTGTTCGACGCGTTCGGCGGGCCGGAGCGGCTGCGGATCGCGGAGGTCCACAAGCCCGCGCCGGCCGCCGGGGAGGTTCTGATCGAGGTCCGCTGCGCGAGCGTCAACCCCGTGGACTGGAAGATCCGGGAGGGGATGTTCGCGGAGATGTTCCCGTACGAGTTCCCCATTGTGCCCGGGTGGGACGCGGCGGGGGTGGTGGCCGCCTTGGGGAAGGGAGAGACGGGCTTCCGCGCCGGGGACCGGGTGTACGCGTATTGCCGGAAGCCGAAGATCCAGCACGGGACGTACGCGGAGTTCGTGACCATGGCGGCGGACGCGGTGGCACCGATGCCGGGGAACATCGACTTCGCGGCGGCGTCCACCATCCCGCTGGCGGGGCTGACCGCCTGGCAATCCCTCTTCGACGCGGCGAAGCTCTCCGCGGGGCAGAAGGTGCTCGTCCACGCCGGGGCGGGCGGCGTCGGCTCGCTCGCCATCCAGTTCGCGCGGCACGCCGGAGCCACGGTGTACACGACGGCGCGGCGGCAGAACCACGATTACGTGAAGGGGCTGGGCGCGGACGCGGCGATCGACTACGCACGGGAACGGTTCGTCGACGCGGTGCGCGCCCTTGCGCCGGGAGGTGTCGACCTCGTCTACGACACGGTGGGCGGTCCGGTGCAGAAGGAGAGCTACAAGGCGCTGAAACCCGGCGGGATGCTCGTCTCCATCGTGAACATCCCGGAACCGGCGGAGGCGAGGCCGTACGGGGCGAGAACGAACTTCGTCTTCGTCTCCCCGGACGGGGAGCAGCTGCGGAAGATCGCGGCCCTGGTCGAGTCGGGAGCCGTGAAACCGGCGGCGTACGAGGAGCTCCCGCTCGAGCGGGCCGCGGAGGCCCAGGAGCGGAACCGGGGCGGGCACATCCGCGGCAAAATCGTATTGAGAATCAAATAGTTCCTGGAAAAATCGCTTCCCGGAAGCGACGGCGGGGGACAGCCCCCCGCGCACCGTTCCCGGGAGCCCCCCGGATTTAACATAACTGCCCGTTTTTCAAAAGTTTTACCTCCATCCCAAATCCCCGGCTTTGTGGTAAGATAATTTGTTTTCATGAAAAGGTAAGCGGCGGTCCCGCCGCGTCGATCCGAGACCCCAAGGAGCACCGGCTACCCCATGGATCTGTTCCACAAGCCCGCCCAGCCCCGCACCGTCCAGGACGAGATGCGCCAGAGCTACCTCGACTACGCCATGAGCGTGATCGTGGGCCGCGCGCTCCCCGACGT
>DASWBR010000285.1:0-4437 GCA_036390495.1 Candidatus Deferrimicrobiaceae bacterium
TCCATCCGGTCCCTGTCGGATTACCTGGAGCGGCACCCGGAATCGCTGATCCGGGGGAAATCCCCCGACAAAGGAGACGCCCGTTGATCCCCGCTCCCCCCCGCAGAACGATCTTGGCGCTCCTCGCGGTCTGCCTCGCAACCCTTGCCGGCTGCGCCACGTCAACGCCGTCGAGGTTCTACACCCTGACCCCCGTGAAGGGCTCCGATGCCTCCGCCGGGGTCATCCCCGTGAAGGAGGGGACCATCCTCGCGTTGGGGCCGGTGAGGCTCCCCGAATACCTGGACCGCCCGCAGATCGCGACGCGTTCGGAGGGGAACGAGGTCCGGCTGCACGAGACGGAGCGGTGGGCCGGCTCCCTCCAGGAGGACGTCTCCCGGGTGCTGAACGAGAACCTCTCCGCCCTGCTCGCCGGGAAGCGCGTCGTCGTGATCCGGTGGACTTCGGTGATGCAGACCATGATCGCCCCGTTCCGGTACCGGCTGGCGATCGAGATCCTGCGGTTCGAGGGCACCGTGGGAGGGACGGTGGTATTGAAAGCCCGGTACGGCCTGCTCGGGCCGGACGGGAAGACGGTGATCTCCGCGGGCGAGTCGACCGTCCGGGAGCCCGCCGGGGGAACGGATTACGAAGCCCTCGTGGCGGCGATGAGCCGGGCGCTGGCGGCGTTCAGCCGGGAAATCGCGGCGGCGATCCCCGCCCGGTAGGGCCGATCGGCCCGGAGGCCCCCCCGGGCGCAACGGGCGGGGCCGTCAGTCGCCGTAGACGACGACGGTTTCCCGCGTGTAGAAGCCGTAGAGGACCTGGAAGATCTCCGTGTCCATGTGGTTCATCGTGGCGATTCCGCCGTTCCTCGCCGCGGCAGCCGCCCCCTGGTCGCCCCAGGAAACCAGCCACAGGAACGTGTGCCTCGACGCCCGCCCTTCCTTCTTCCCCAGGACGGTGTTGTCCACGTGGATGTCGTGGGGGAATTTGTAATTCGCGTACAGGTTCGCGCACCCCGCCGAAAGGAGCGCAGCGAGGAGCACCGCCGCTGCCGCCCTTCTCCCGTTCAAGGGGAAACCCCGGACTGCGCGCCCCCGTCGCCGGGTGCAGCCGGCGACTCAGCCGTCGTCTCCGGCTGCGGTTCCGCGGGCGTCCCGTACACGATGACCGTGTGGCGCGTCCACAGGTTGAACACGTACATGTGCGTCTCCAGGTCGGCGTAATGGATCGTCCCGATCCCCCCCTTTTTCGCGAGTTCGCCGATGGCGTTGTCGTCCCATACGATCGTGATCTGGCGGAACTGGATCTGCTTCATGTTCCCGCTGGCCGTTCCCGCCTGGCTGACCGTCACGGGGTCCCGGTGGCGGGTCAGCGGGCGGACCGTGTGGGTGTACAGCAGCCCGCGGCTCCGGTAGGTGTAGAGGGTCCCCAGGCTCCCGCAGCAAGAGAGGAGCGGGACCAGCGCCAGGGCGAGGGCGGCGAGGCGATTCCGTTTCACCACGGATTCCCGGTCAGTCGCCGTAGACGATCGTGGTCTCTTTCGTGTACAGGCCGAAGAGGAAGTTCTGAACCTCCACGTCCATGTGGTGGACCGTGGTCAGGCCGCCGTTCTTCGCCGCGGCGGCGACGCCCGCGTCCCCCCAGGAGACGAGCCAGAGCACCGACCAGGTCGAGGCGCGGCCCTCTTTCGTTCCCAGGGTCGTCCTGTTCATATCCGTGTCCAGCGGGGCCACCACGTTCGAGTAGAGGCACCCCGCCAGCAGGAGCGCCGCCGCGAGGGCGGCGAATGCCGATCGCCGCGTGTTCATCCGTCCCCCCCCCTGTTCGATGGTCGGAGAGCGCCCGTCCATCTTACACAATCGCCCACGCGCCGTCGCGTCAGCGGGGGGGGGCGGCGAGGGCCTTGTCGATGGCGGCGCGCAGCTCCGGCGATTCGGGCGCGACCTGGCTCGGGAAGAACGCCGCGACCTGTCCGTCCTTTCCCACCACGTATTTGCTGAAGTTCCACCCGGGAAGTTTGCCCGAGCGCCCCAGGAAAGCGAACGCGGGGGACTGCGACGCCCCTTTCCGCGTCACGACCTTTTCGAAGACCGGGAAGGTCACGTCGTAATTCACGCTGCAGAACTTCCGGATCTCCTTCGCGGTGCCGGGTTCCTGTCCGCCGAAATCGTTGCTCGGGAAGCCGAGGACCGAGAACCCCTTCCCCGACAGCTCCCGGTGCAGCTTCTCGAGCCCGGTGTACTGGGGAGTGTACCCGCACTGGCTGGCAACGTTGACGACGAGCGTCACTTTCCCCCGGTAGGAAGCGAGGTCGACGATGTCCCCCTCGAGCGACGGGATCTTGAGATCGTAGAACGAATCCACGGAGCCGGCATCCGCTCCATGTCCCCCGTCCGGCCCGAACAGCAGCAGGATCGCGCTGCAGACGAGCGGAAACAACGGGGAACGCGCCTTCCGACGAACCGTCAAACCCTTTCCCATGGGGCACCTCCTGGACGGATTCCGGGAATAACATCTTCCGGGTGAATGCCCGGTCCCGATGGTGAGAATCGCGGCGCGCGGGGAAAGATTCGGATTTCGCGGGAGCCTCCATGGAACGGGATGTTGGGGTAATCTGGACCCGTGGGCGCGCATCTTCTCGTCGACGGATACAACCTGGCACGTTCCGGCACGGTGCCGCTTGCCGGGGATCCGCTGTCGGAAGCCGGGCGGCAGGAGCTGTGCGGGCTGCTCGCGGGGTACGCCGCCGAGAAAGGGTTCCGGCTGACGGTGGTGTTCGATGGGCGGGGGGCCGGGAGGCCGGAGCGTGGCCGGACCGCGTTCAAGGGCGGCACGGCCCTCTTCTCCTCCGCCACCGAGTCGGCCGACGACGTGATCCGGGAGATGGCGCGAAATGCACCGGCCGGGACCGTGGTGGTCACTTCCGACCGGGGTCTCGCCGGGACGCTGCCCTCCCGGTCCGCAGCCGTCGTTTCCTGCGAGGAGTTCGGAGACCGGATCTTCGCGTTCCAGCTTGGAAGGGTCAAGGGGACCGACGACGAGGCTCATCCCGTCCGGCGCGATGGAAAGAAGGGGGAAGGGCACCGGCAGAAGAAGAAGGACCGGAAACGGGAAGCGCGCCTGCGCAGGTTGTGATGACGCCCGGCTACCGGGATCCGCCGGGCAGGGAGGCGTCGTCCTCGTCCCTCGTGTCGCGCAGGATGGATTCCCTCCGCTCCTCCGGGCCCGCCGTGAAGGGCAGGAGCGGGGGCTCCGCGCGGGGAAGGAGGAACAATACCCCCGGATAGTCCGCCTCTCCCCGGATGACCATCTCCTCCAGTCTCACGGCCTCTCTTTCCCGGGACCCGTCCTTCTCCGGCGGCGCCCCCCAGGCGTCGGGGGAGAAGGCAAACAGGCCCCAGGCAATAAGGGCCGCCGATGCCAGGAAGGCCCGCGGCGGCGTGCGCACGGCGCGCTTCACGGCGTCTCCTTCCGGATGTCGCGGATGTCGGGCCTTGCGGGCCTCAACGCTTTCAGCCGCCCGATGCTGCTTTCGACCCAGCCGGAGGGGAGGTCGGCCTCCACGGCCTGGTAGAGATTCTTCAGGTAGCTGTCCACCGCCTTCTCCTCCATCGCCGCCGCTTTCTCCTCCAGGAGAAACGCGTACTCCTCCCGTTCCTCCGGGGAGAGGCGCTTCGGGACGGGGGACGCGAGGATCGCGGAGCGGAAATCCTCGAGCAGCTCACCCAGCCGGTGGAGGGAGGCCGCAACCGTCTCCGGGTCGCCGGCCCGGGCGGCTTCCAGGTAGAGCGACGCGCACGCTTCCAGGGAGGCTCGCTTCCGGCGAAACGACTTCTCCAGCGGAGGCGCGATCGGAAGCGACGCATACTCGCGGGAACGGTATTCCGCCCGCCGGAATAGCGCCTTCCCGGCGACCTCCGCGGCCCCCGCCGGATCGTCCCGGTGGGCGGATACGGCGTCCGCGTACAGCCGGTCCGCTTCCGCGGCCTGTCCCCCGAGCCGGGCGTTCTCCGCGGCCCGGAACAGGGAGGTCGCCCGGACTCCGGCGGGAACACCCGGGAGGGAAGCGACGGCGGAGAAGGTCTTCCGCGCTCCCGGCCGGTCGTCCCCGGCCTCGTACAGTTCCGCCGCCCTCAGCAGAAGCCCCCTCTTCTCCGAAGAAACCGTCTCCGCGGCGGCCAGCCGGGCGTACCGCTCGGCGGCCGGGACGGGACGGCCGTCCTGTTCGAAAAGCCGCGCGAGCCGCAGCGTGGCGTCCGCCGGCAATGGCGCGGACGCGCCCCCCGATTCCAGCGGAAGAAACGCGTCGATCGCCTCGGGCACCCTTCCCGCCTCCTCGTAGGAGACGCCGGCCCGGAATCGCGCGATCGGAGCGGTCTCCTGCGTGGGGAACTCCCGGGCGATGGCGAGGAACAGGTCGGCGGCTTCCCCGGCCTTCTCCGGGGGGTAACT
>DASWBR010000286.1:0-5986 GCA_036390495.1 Candidatus Deferrimicrobiaceae bacterium
GGCATCGCCGCGCAGGCGATCGGAATCGCCCGCGCGGCCATGGAGGACGCGCTGGCGTACGCGAAGGACCGGAAGCAGTTCGGGCAGGCGATCTCCGAGTTCCAGGCGATCCAGTGGATGCTCGCCGACATGGCCACGGAGATCGACGCGGCGAGGCTGCTGACCTGGCAGGCCGCCTGGATGAAGGACCGGAAGATGCGCCACTCCAAGGAGTCGTCGATGGCGAAGCTGTACGCATCCGAGGTGGCGATGCGCGCGGCGGTCAAGGGGATCCAGATCCACGGCGGCTACGGGTACGTCAAGGAGTACCCCGCGGAGCGGCACTTCCGGGACGCGAAGATCACGGAGATCTACGAGGGGACCTCGGAGATCCAGCGCCTGGTCATCTCCTCGGCCCTGCTGAAAGGATAGGCACCGGTGGAGTTCCGCCTGACGGAGGAGCAGTTCCAGGTAGAGGAGATGGTCCGGAACCTCGCCCGGAAAGAGTTCGCCCCGGGTGCCGCCGCGATTGACCTGGAGAGCCGCTATCCGGAGGAGAACATGCGCCGGCTGGCCGGGCTGGGCCTGCTGGGGATGCTCTTCCCCGCGGAATACGGGGGGTCGGAGGCCGGCCCCGTGTCCTACAGCATCGCGCTGCGCGAGGTGGCGGCAGGGTGCGCCTCCACGGCGGTGGGGATGGCCGTGACCAGCATGGTCGGGGAGGCGATCTACCGGTTCGGCAACGAGGCGCAACGGAGAAAATACCTCCCCCTGCTTGCAGGCGGGGCGGGGGCCGGCGCGTTCGCCCTGACGGAGCCGGGCGCAGGGTCCGACGCCGGGGGGCTCTCGACCTTCGCGCGGGAGGAGGGAGACGCGTTCGTCCTCAACGGCGCGAAGGTCTTCATCACCAACGGCGCACACGCCTGCGTCGTCATCGTCATGGCCCTCACGCAGAAGAACCCCCGGAAGATCAGCGCCTTCCTGGTCGAGCCGGGCACGCCCGGGCTCGAAGTGGGGAAGGCCGAGCGCAAGATGGGCCTGAAGGGGTCCGACACCGTGTCCCTCGCCTTCGACGAGTGCAGGATCCCGAAGTCGTCGCTGCTCGGGCCCCCGGGGGACGGGCTGAAGGTCGCCCTGGGCACCCTGGACGGCGGCCGCATCGGCATCGCCTCCCAGGCGATCGGGATCGCCCGGGCCGCCCTCGGCACCGCCACGGAGTACGCGAAAGAGAGAAAGCAGTTCGGACAGCCCCTCGGGGATTTCCAGGCGATCCAGTGGATGCTCGCGGAATCCGCCACCGAGCTCGAGGCGGCACAGCTGCTGGTGTACCGGGCCGCATCCCTCAAGGAGAGAGGCGCCCCGTTCTCCCGGGAAGCGTCGATGGCGAAGGTCTTCGCGACGGAGGCCGGGAACCGGGCGTGCCACAAGGCCGTCCAGGTGCTGGGCGGGTACGGGTACGTGAGCGACTACCCCGTGGAGCGCCACCTCCGGGACATCCGGGTGAGCACCATCTACGAGGGAACATCCGAGATCCAGCGGCTCGTGATCTCGCGGTCCCTCCTGCGGTAGGGTACGATGGGCGAAGGGGACATCGGCAAGGGGTACGTCCAGGTCTACACCGGGGACGGGAAGGGGAAGACCACCGCCTCCCTGGGGCTGGCGCTGCGCGCCGCCGGCCACGGGCTGAAGACGGTGATCGTCCAGTTCATGAAGGGGTGGATCGACTACGGGGAGCTGGCCGGGGTCCGGATGCTCGCGCCGTACGTGGAAATCCACCAGGCGGGCCGGGACACCTTCGTCAACCGGAAGAGTCCCGACCCGGAGGACGTCCGGCTCGCGCGGCAAGGATTCGAGCTGGCGAAGGAGACGATCCTCGGGCGCAAAGCGGACATCGTGGTGCTGGACGAGATCAACTGCGCCATGGACTTCGGCCTCCTCCCGGTCGCGGAGGTTCTGGAGCTGCTCCGGAACAGGCCCGACGGGATGGAACTGGTGCTCACGGGACGCGGGGCCCCGCAGGAAATCGTCGAGGCGGCCGACCTCGTCACGGAGATGCGGGAAGTGAAGCATTACTACGCGAAGGGCGTGGACGCCCGCACGGGCGTCGAACGGTAACGGAGGGCAGTCCCATGTACGACCGGAAGAAGCTCGCGGAACTCGCCGCCGCACGGAAGAAGTGGAAGGTAGAGCGCCTCGACCCCATCCTCGCGAAGTCGCCGGAGAGGCTCAAGCGCTTTTCGACCGTGTCGGACGAGGAGATCGGGGCCCTGTACACCCCCGACACCCTGTCCAACACGGAATACGGGGAGGACCTCGGGTTCCCCGGAGAGTACCCGTACACCCGGGGCGTGCAGTCCTCCATGTACCGGGGGCGCCTCTGGACGATGCGCCAGTTCGCCGGCTACGGCTCTGCGGAGGACACCAACGCGCGCTTCAAGTTCCTCCTCTCCCAGGGACAGACCGGCCTCTCCACGGCCTTCCACTTCCCGACGCTGATGGGGTACGACTCCGACTCCCCGCGCGCGAAGGGGGAGGTGGGGATGTGCGGCGTGGCGGTGGACTCCCTGAAGGACATGGAGATCCTGTTCGACGGGATCCCCCTGGACCGGGTCACCACCTCGATGACCATCAACGGCCCGGCGGCGATGGTGTTCGCTATGTACCTCGCCGTCGCGGAGAAGCAGGGGGTCCCGTTCCGCAAGCTCGGCGGGACGATCCAGAACGACATCCTGAAGGAGTACATCGCCCAGCACTCCTGGATCTTCCCCCCGGAACCGTCGATGCGGATCATCACCGACATCCTCGCCTACTGCGCGGACAACGTCCCGAAGTGGAACACGATCAGCATCAGCGGGTACCACATCCGGGAGGCGGGTTCGACGGCTGTCCAGGAGCTGGCGTTCACCATCGCGGACGGGATCGCCTACGTCCAGGCGGGGATCGACGCGGGGATCCCGGTCGACCGGTTCGCCCCGCGGCTGTCGTACTTCTTCAACGCCCACATGGACTTCTTCGAGGAGATCGCGAAATACCGGGCCGCGCGCCGGATGTGGGCCCGCATCATGCGGGAACGGTTCCACGCGAAGGACGAGAACTCCTGGAAGCTCCGGTTCCACACCCAGACGGCCGGCTGCACCCTGACGGCGCAGCAGCCGACGAACAACGTCGTCCGGGTTGCGATCCAGGCGCTGGCGGGGGTCCTCGGCGGGACGCAGTCCCTCCACACGAACTCGATGGACGAGACCCTGGCGCTCCCCACGGAGCAGTCGGTGATGGTCGCGCTGCGCACCCAGCAGATCCTGGCGGAGGAGTCCGGCGTGGGGAACACCGTCGACCCGCTGGGAGGCTCCTTCTTCGTCGAGCAGCTGACGAACGAGATGGAGGAGAAGGCGATGGAATACATCCGCCGGATCGACGAGATGGGCGGGATGGTGGCGGCCGTCAAGCGGGGATACCCGCAAAGGGAGATCGCCGACGCCGCGTTCCACTACCAGCGCCTGGTCGACGCGGGGGAGAAGCGGGTCGTGGGGGTGAACGCGTACCAGGTGGACGAGGAGCAGCCGATCCCGCTGCTCCGGATCGACGACTCCGTCGAGAAAAAGCAGGTGGCGCGGACCCGGGAGGTCCGCCGGAAGCGCAACCAGCGCAAGGCGCAGGCGTGCCTGGCGGCGCTGAAGGACGCCTCGCAGGCGCCGAAGGAGAACCTGATGCCGCTGCTGGTCGACGCGGCGCGGGAGTACGTCACCCTCGGGGAGATGTGCGACGCCCTGCGGGAAACGATGGGCGTCTACACCGATCCGGCGATGTTCTAGAACGCCTCACGCAGGAGGGGAAACGCATGGCGACGGCAAAGGGCAAGGGAGCGGCCGCGGCACCGAAGAAGGCGGCGCGGAAGGTCCGGATCCTGGTCGGGAAACCCGGCCTGGACGGGCACGACCGCGGGGCGAAGATCATCGCGCGCGCCCTCCGGGACGCGGGAGTGGAGGTCATCTACACGGGGCTTCACCAGACCCCGGAGATGATCGTCAACACGGCCGCGCAGGAGGACGTGGACGGGATCGGGCTTTCCATCCTGTCCGGGGCGCACAACTACCTCTTTCCGAAGGTCATGGAGCTGCTCAAGGAGAAGAAGATGGGGGACGTCGTCGTCTTCGGGGGCGGGATCATCCCGGACGACGACATCCCGAAGCTGCTGAAGAACGGGGTGGACCGGGTGTTCACGCCCGGGACGCCGATCCAGCAGATCGTCGAGTACGTCAACGCGCGCATCCAGCCGCGGAAGTAAGGGGGTACGATCCGATGCTCTTCTCCGAGACGCCCGAACAGGGGGCGCTGCGGGACATGCTCCGATCCTTCGTCGCGAAGGAGGTCCGGCCGAAGGCGCACGCCTGGGACGAGTCGGGAGAGTTCCCTTCGGAGACGGTGGCGAAACTGGGGGAGCTGGGGATCCTGGGGGCGATGGTCCCGGAGGAGTACGGCGGGGCGGGGATGGACACGGTGAGCTACGCGATCGCCGTGGAGGAGATCGCGAAGGGGGACGGCTCGCTGGGACTGACCGTCGCGTCGCACAACTCCCTCTGCACCGCGCACATCCTCGGGTTCGGGTCCGAGGAGATCAAACGCCGCTACCTGCCCGGACTCGCTTCCGGGAAGACCCTCGGCGCCTGGGCGCTCACCGAGCCCGGATCGGGCTCCGACTCCCTCGCCATGAAGACCCGGGCCGAGTGGACCGGAAGCCGCTGGGTGATCAACGGAACCAAGATGTTCATCACGCAGGGCGGCGTCGGGGGCGTGTACGTGATCCTGGCGGTCACGGACAAGGGGAAGGGAAAGGACGGCGTCACCGCCTTCGCGGTCCCCGCCGGGACGAAGGGGCTCGCGGTCGGGAGGACGCTCCACAAGCTCGGGATGCGTTCCTCCGACACCGCCGAACTCGTCTTCGAGGACCTCGAGGTGGGTCCGGACGCCGTGGTCGGCCAGGTGAACTCCGGATTCCGCGACACGATGAAGAACCTCGCAGGGGGACGGATCTCCATCGCCGCCCTGTCCACCGGGATCGGACTCGGCGCCATGGAGGAAGCGCTCTCCTACGCGAGGGAGCGCTCCCAGTTCGGCCGGCCCATCGGGGAGTTCCAGGCGATCCAGTGGATGTTCGCCGACATGGGAACGGAGCTCGCCGCCGCGCGGCTCCTGACCCTGCGCGCGGCCGCGCTCAAGGACGCGGGGAAGCCGTACACGCGGGAGGCCGCGATGGCCAAGCTGTTCGCCTCCGAAGCGGCCATGCGGGGGACGATCAAGGCCGTCCAGGTCTTCGGGGGGTACGGGTACACCCGGGAATACCCGGTGGAGCGGTACATGCGGGACGCCAAGCTGTGCGAGATCGGAGAAGGCACCTCCGAGGTGCAGCGGATCATCATCGCCCGGAACCTGATCCGGGGATACTGACGGGATGCCGGCCGCCGCGAAGGAGATCCTCGCCGGGGACGTGCGGGCCGCGGCGCGGCTGATGCGCGACCTGGACGACGAGGTCCCCGGGGCGGTCCGGATCCTGAAGTCCCTCTACCGTCACACGGGGCGCGCCTACATCCTCGGGATCACCGGCGCGCCGGGCGCCGGGAAGTCCACGCTCGTCAACCGGATCACCTCCCACCTTCGGAAACAGGGGAAGACCGTGGGGATCGTCGCCATCGACCCTACGAGCCCCTACACCGGCGGCGCCATCCTCGGGGACCGGATCCGGATGCAGCAGCACGCGCTCGACGAGGGGGTCTTCATCCGGAGCCTCGCCACCCGTGGCCACCTGGGGGGGCTCTCCCGCTCCACGCTCGACATCGTCAACGTCATGGACGCGATGGGCAAGGACGTCATCCTCATCGAGACGGTGGGCGTCGGGCAGGACGAGGTGGAGATCGTCAAGGTGGCGCACACCAACCTCGTGGTGGTCGTGCCCGGGCTGGGGGACGACATCCAGGCGATCAAGGCGGGGATCCTCGAGATCGCCGACATC
>DASWBR010000287.1:0-8405 GCA_036390495.1 Candidatus Deferrimicrobiaceae bacterium
GGGGAGCGGTCCCGGGGGGGCACGACGTCCTCCTGCGCGCCCTTCCTCCCCGTTTCCACGACCGGTGCGTCCCGGGCGGGGGATTTCGGCGGCTGGAGTTCCGCCCCGGGCTTCCCGCCGGACAATCCTTCCTCTCCCTCGGAAGCGGGAACGTCCCTCGACAGCGGCGGGGCACCGGGAACCTCCGCGGCCTGCTTCGCCTCCGGCGGTGCCGGGACGGCCGCGGTCCGGTCCGGCGCCGTGGACGTCCCTTGCGGTTCCGGCGCCTCCTCGAAGTACGCGCCGGTCGGGAGCCGCAGCGTCCTCCCTGCGTAAATCCGGTTGACGTCCCGGATGGAGGGGTTTGCTTCCCGGACCGCGGCGAGATATTTCGGCCTCTCCTCTTTCGGGACGCCGCGCGAGAGGATGATTCCCGAGAGCGTATCCCCCTTCCGCACCGTGTACGCCTCCGTCTTCCCGCGGTCCGACGGCTCCTCCGCGGAGGAAGGGATGAGCACCTTCTGTCCCGCGGCGAGCCGGGAGGGATCCTTGACGGAAGGGTTTGCCCGGCGGAACTCCTGCAACCGGGCCGAGTACCGCTCGGGGGTCAGGGGCCCTCTCCGTTCCAGGATCTTCCAGAGCGTATCCCCTTTCTCCACCGTGTAGGTTTCGTAGAAGGTCCGCCGGCCTCCGGACGTGTGGGAGTAGACCTTCCGCTCGAGGAAGATCTGCGGCGGTTCCTCCGTATCCCGGGCAGACCCGCGGGAAGCCGGCAGCAGCGCGGCGGCGATCAGCAACCCGGCCAGCACCCGCTCCCGCATCAATACCTCTCCCCCGTAAAGGTGGAGACCCCGGCGTGGATCCCGACGGTCTTGTACATCTTGAGGCTCTCCCACGGATCCCCGAGGATCCCGTCGTGGATCGCCCAGGCCCGGCCCCGCACGGTGCCCGCCTGCGTGGGCCGCCGGAACGGCGTGCTGCCGTCCAGACGGGCGTGGAGTTCCCCGCCGGGCCGGAACTCCCTGTCGATCCAGCGCATCTTCTCCTTCCCTTTCACATACTCGAACCCGGCCCGCTCGTACAGGATCGCGCTGTTGTACCCCAGCGGTTCGAGGAAATAGAACCGGTGCCCCATCCGCCCGAAAAATGCGTCCCAGCAGGCGACCATGTCCTGCATCAGGCGAAGCCCCCGGCGGACCTGCCCCGGCGCCAGTCCCGCCTCCATCGCCCGGGTCTCCTCCGGGATGTTGCGGCGGGCGGTGCCGAAGTACGTCTCGTGGCCGTGCTCGTCCCGGTCGATGCCGTACCGCTCCCCGTCCGGGTCGTTGACGATGATGAACGAGATCTCCATCTGTCCGAACGGCGAGTTCGACACGTCGAGAAAGTAGGAGGCGTCCCGGTCCCCCGGATCCCGCCGCACGTCGATCTGGAAGAAGGGCATCTCCCCGGGGCATGTGAGGCGGACGCACTCCGCCCCGGCGGGATTGCGCAGCGTGGCCGGATCGATGGAGAACATGTCGAGGAGGCGTTGCGGGATCAGGAGCGACAGCAGCGCCTGGCGCTCCGGTTCCGGCATCCCGTTGATTTCATAGATCGACCTGGGCACCGTTTCCGGTCAGTCCTTCCCGTAGAGGGCGTCCAGCAGCCTGCCGTATTTTTCGACGACGACCTTCCGCCGCACCTTCAGGGTGGGCGTCAGTTCGCCCGTCTCCTGCGAGAAATCCTTCCCCAGCACGACGAACTTCTTCACCTGCTCGAAGGAGGCCAATCCCCGGTTGACGTTCTCGACGCAATCCCGGATCAGGCGTTCGACCTCGGGGTTCCCCGCCAGCGCCTCCGGGTCCCTCTCCGGAATCCCCTTCTGCGCGGCCCACGCCGTGATTTCCTCCGGGGAAAGGGTGACGAGCGCCGTGAGGTATTTCCTCCGGTCGCCGTACACGAAGGCCTGGCTGACGTACCGCTCGTTCTTCAGGAGGTTCTCCACGTTCTGCGGGGCGATGTTCTTCCCCCCGGACGTCACGATGATGTCCTTCTTCCGATCGGTGATCCGGAGAAACCCTTCCCCGTCGAGGACGCCGATGTCCCCTGTGTGCATCCACCCGTCCGCGTCGATCGCCTCGCGGGTCGCGGCGGGATCGTTGAAGTACTCGCGGAAAATGTGCGGCCCGCGGACGAGGATCTCCCCGTCGGGCGCGATCCGGATCTCCGCGCCCGGCAGGGCCTTCCCGACGGTGCCGAACTTGTACCGCTCCAGGCGGTTGACCGAGGTCACGGTGGAGGTCTCCGTGAGGCCGTACCCCTCGAGGATGAGGACGCCCATGGCGTGGAGGAACTCCGCGATCTCCCGCGCGAGGGGGGCGCCGCCGGAGATGAAGAACCTGAGGCGACCGCCCATCCGTTCCCGGATTTTCCGGAACACCAGCCGGTCGGCGACGGCGTTCTTCCACGCAAGCGGTCCCCGGACCTCCTCCCCCTGCTGACGCCGGCGGGACGCCTCGCGGCCCACGCCGAGGGCCCATTGGAAGATGGCCTTCTTCGCCCCCCCGTCCTCCTCCACCTTCGCGAGGACCCTCGCGTAGAACTTCTCGTAGAGGCGGGGCACGCTCACCATGATCTCGGGCCGGACCGTGCCCAGGTCCTCCGCCACCGTCTGCAGGCTCCGCGCGAACGCGGAGACAGCCATCGCGTCGAAGGTGAGGAAATGCTCCAGCCGGCCGAGGGAATGGGCCAGCGGCAGGAACTGCAGGAAGGTCGCCCCCCTCGGGATCGCGACCGCCTCGAGGGCGGATGTCACGTTGAACGCGTAGTTGCTGTGGCGGGTGACCACCCCTTTCGGGGGCCCGGTGGTCCCGGAGGTGTAGATGATCGTCAGGTCGTCCTCCGGCCGGATCTCCTCCCCCCTGCCGTCGAGGGCGAGCGGGTTTGCTTCCGCGAACTCCCGCCCCAGGACCCGCAGGGCGTCGAGGGAGAGGGAACCCGGCTTCCCCGCCGGGTCTCCCGTCAACCACACGATCGAGGCCAGGGACGGAAGCCGGTCGCGGACGCCCGCCACCTTGTTGTACTGGGGTTCGTCCTCCACGAAGACCACCCGCGCGCGGGAGTGTGCGAGGATGTACTCCACCTGATCGGGGAGGTTGGAGGGGTAGATCGGCACGGTGATGAAACCGCCGAGGATCCCCCCGATGTCCGCGAGGCACCATTCGAGCCTCGTTCCGGACAGGATCGCAACCCGCTCGCCCCGGGCGGTCCCCGTCGCCATCAGCCCGAGGGCGATTTCCCGCGCGGCCTCCCCGGTCTGCCGGTACGTGACCGGGGTGTACCCCCCCTCGCCGGGCACGAGGTATCGCACGGCGTCGCCCCCGTCGGCAATCCGGTTCAGGAACATCCGGTTGAGCGTCCGTTCCTTCATGTCCCCCCTCCGTCGCGCCTCCCCGCGCCGCCTAATCGTACTCGACGGCGAGGGTGACCGTGTTGCTGCGCCGCCCGTCGGAGTCGAGGGCCCAGCAGGTGTAGACCACGCGCCGCTTCTTTTCCACCCCCGTGGCGCTCTCCGTGAGGGTATAGATCGAGTCGCGCCCCACGCGGTCCCCGTGCGTCCCGTCGTCGTAGAGGACGTTCGTCCCGAAGGTGATCTCCCCGGTGTCCACGTTCTTGGCGTAGTAGTAAAGAAGGACGGACTCGCCCAGGTTGGCCTTCTTCCGCGGGATGCGGAACTCGACCACCTTCATTTCGAGCCGTCCCTGCTCCCCGCGCTTCAGGCGCGTCGGGTACCAGACGACCTCGGCGAGGATGTCGGTGTCCGCGTGGCAGTTCAGGCAGAGCGCCTTTCCCACCATCCGGCGCTTCCGGGCCACCCCGTGCCCCTCCATGACGTCGTGGCAGGTGATGCAGGTGATCTTCCCGTCCCTGTCCAGCGGAAGCTCCTCCGGGGACTTCATGTCCGGGGAGACGGCGATCCGGACCGGGTGCATGTGGCGGTACGATTCGTGGCAGGAGGAACAGAGGGCCGTGACGTCCCCCCCGAACCGGAGGTTGCTATCCTTCCGCGGCGAACTCCCCTCCGGGGGCACCGAGACGTGGCAGATCGCGCACGCCTTCGTGTCCTTTCGCCTATGGGGGTTCTCGGCCCCCTTTTTCTCCGCCGCCACGGCTCCCCACGCGATGAACGCCACCAGCGCCGCCGGCAGAATGCGCACCCATACCCCCGGCATCCGCACCCTCATCGCCCGACCTCCTCTTCGAATATGGACCTTCCTACCGGAAAAACGGCTGGACTTCGTCGTATGTTACCATCCCGCGCCGCAGCAGGTCGTGGACCGACTGGAGGGCGGGGTAGAAATCCTCCTCCCGGAGCAGGGCGAGTTTCTCCTCGAGCGACGCCTCCGAAACCACCGTGTTCTGCACGCCCGGCGTGAACGGGAGCAGCTCGATCAGGGCCATCCTCCCGGAATAGCCCGTCCCCTGGCACTTCGGGCAACCCGAGGGGAGGAAGAAGGACGCCTCCTCCGTGACGCGCTCCAGCTCCGGCCGGTACCGATCGGACACCATCCGGAAGGACGGCCTGGCGGGGACGGGGCGGCGGCATTCGAGACAGAGCAGCTTCACCAGGCGCTGGTGCATCGCAAGGCGCATCACGTTCGCCAGGATGAACGGGTCGACATCCAGCGTCAGGATGGTGCGCAACGTCCGGTCGAAGTTGAACCGCCGGATGCCGCAGAGCACGATCGCTCCCGATTGGGCGAGGTGGAGCAGCTCCAGGAGATCCGCGGGGTCGGAGACGTGCTCGACCAGCAGGATATCAGGTTCCAGGGATTCGGCGAGGCGCGACCATTTGCCCGCGTACTGCCCCTCGGCCTGCCGGCGTTCCAGCTGGATGTACCCCTCGTTCCGGAACCGGTGCTGCTCCTCCACGGTGACCACCCGCCGGTTCGGCCGGTGCGCCTCGCGGAGCATGGCGAACAGCGTGGTGGCGACCCCCTCGGGCCCCGGCGAGGAGAGCAGGAACAGCCCGCTCTGCATCCCGAGCACCTTCCGCGCGATCTCGAACTGGGAGAGGTTCATCCCGACCGATTCGAGGGCGATGCCGGAACGCTGGTCGGAGAGGACCTTCACGATCACCTCGGGACCCGAAAGGCCGCGGACGAAACTCGCGCGGAACGCGGTGACGCCCGATGCCGACTCGAGGTGGAAGACCGCATCCGTCGCCTCGTTCCCCTTCCCGGAAATCCCGGCGAGCCCGCGGAAGGCGTCGACGAGGATCTCCCGGCAACGAAGAGGGCAGGAAAGGAGGAGGACGGCCGTTTCCCCGCCGCGTCCCTCGATCAGGATGTCCTGCCCCGTGGGGTACATCCGGAGACCGGAAAGCCCCCGCCCCGCTGCGTGGAGCAGCACCTCCACGGCGACGCGGCGCCCCCCTCCGAGGGAGATCCACTCCTCGGCCTCCTCGCGGGTGATGCCGCCTCCGGCGAGACCGATGGAAGGGACCCCCTCCGGGGCGGGATACAGCCTCTCGAGAATCTGCCCGATGGTCCGGACCGCGGTCACCACGATGCGGAGGGAAAGGGCGGTGCTCTCCTCGACGGCCGCGAACGCCTTGTAGCGGAAGGGGTCCGGCACGGCCACCGTCAGCCGGTCCCCCTCCCGGGAGATCGGGACCATGAGGTTCTCCCGTGCCATCGCCTCCGGAAGCAGCTCTGCGAGGGCGACGGGAACGGACCCGGGGTCGATTTCGAGGAATGGTATCCCGAGCGTTTCCGCGAGGATCCAACCCCTTGCGTCGGCGCGGAGGCGGTTCCCGAGCAGGGCGGCCTCGGCCAGGGGGATTCCCCTGGCCGCGGCGAGGTTCCGGATTTCCTTCATGTCGTCGGCTGCGATGAAGCCGAGCTTCAGGAGTTTTTCGAGGAGTTCGCCGGGGGGAGGCGGCAAGGTTCGCAGACCTTTCGGATTTATTTTCAACTTTATTAAAAAGGTCCCGGAAAGTAAAATCCTTATTGCCCTTCGGGGGACCGTCCGTCCATGGAGTGCCGTCTTTGAGGCTCGCACCGTTCGTCGCGCCTGCCGCGGCCGCCGTGCTGCTGTTTGCCGGCTCCGGCTGCATCGTGACGGGCACTACATACGAAATGAAGGCGAAGGAGGCCGACTCCCTCCGGGAGGCGATGGCATCCATGAACCGCGAGAAGGGGAAGCTCGCGGAGGAGAACGCCTCGCTCGCGAAGCAGGCCGTCGCCTGCAAGGAGGCCGTTTCGTCCCTCTCCGCCCGGTTGGCGGAGAAGGACGAAACGGTGAAGAGGCTCTCGGACGACCTCGTCACGGCACGCCAGATGTACGAGGGAAGCCGGGGGACCCGCGAGCAGTTCATCGACGAACTGCTGGAGAAGGAGAAGGCGACGGGGAAGCGTCTCCAGGAACTCTCCGCCCGTGCCGAACGCGACGAGTTGGAGCTTTCGCGGGTGAGGGACGAGATGGCCGCCCGCGACCGGGAGATTGCCGGGCTGCGGAAGAAAATCGAGACGGAAATGCCCGATGCGGAGTCGGCGCGGCGCGAGCGGGACATCCTGGCCGGCCGGGTGGAGCGTCTCCAGGAGGAACGCCGGGAGGCCGCGTCGCGCCGGGACGAACGGCTTGCGGCCTTGGCCGCGAACCTTTCCAGGCTTTCCCGGGAGGTTTCCGTCACGCCGATGGGGCCGGCCCTGCGCGTCGCCGTCTCCGAAAAGCTCATCGTGAAGGACCGGGGGGGGAATCTCACCGAACTGGGATCGGCCATGGTTTCGCTGCTCGCGGAGGCGGCCGCAGACCTTCCTTCGTCTTCCCTGATCGTCGTCGCGGGGGAAAAGGCCTCCGCGGAGGCGCTGCGCAGGGCCGCAGCCAGGGACAAGGCCCCGGAGGATCGCCTGTTCTCCCACGTTCGGGAAAAGGAGCAGCGGGCGGAGCTCCTGCTGATCGCGCCGTGAACCCGGCGCACAACACGGTTTCCACGGGAGGGGTCTGATGGACGTCTTCGAGGCGATGAAGGGCCGGCGGAGCATCCGCAAGTTCCGGAAAGACGCGGTTCCCCGGGATCACATCCTCCGGATGGTGGAGGCCGCCTCGTGGGCGCCCACCGCCGGGAACGCGCAGAACTTCCGGTTCATCGTCGTCCAGGACAGGGAGACCCTCGCCCGGATGAAGGGGATCGTGGACGAGATCGTGTCGCGCGTGACGGGAAAGGATGCCGGGAAGGACAAGGCCACCAGCCACAACCTGTTCGCCTTCGCACCCGCCGCGGTGTGCGTCGTGGGGTCCCCCTACGAGTCGCTGACCGACAAGGCGCTTCGGGAGAAGGACCCCGAGCGGCACAAGATTCGCCGGTTCCAGGTGAACCCGGGTCTGCAAGGGATTTCCGCCGGGGTCGCCCAGTTCCTGCTGGCCGCGCACGCCATGGGGTACGGCACGTGCTGGATGACCGGCTCGCTGATCGCCAAGCCGGAACTGGAGTCGGCCCTCTCGGTCCGACAGCCGGATGAGCTGATCGCGATCATCGCCCTCGGGAAGCCGGACGACACGAACCCGAAACCGCCGCGCAAGCCGGCGGAGGAGATCACGACGTTCCGGTAGGGGGGAGCTTCTCGAACCGGAGCCGGCGGATCCGGTACCCCTCCGTTTCGGACACCGTCACCCGGTAACCGTGGGCGCGGAAGGTCACCCGGACCGAAGGGACCTCCTGAAGGCAGTCCATCGCGTATCCCCCCGCGGTTTCATAGGCCGGATCCTGGGGGACGTCGATCCCGTATTCGTCCCGGAGCACGCGCACGGGGGTCGTCGCGGGGACGGAGAGCGCCCCGTCCTTCTCCCACACGGGCACCTCCCCCTCGCCCTCCCCCCCGGAGAGCCGCCCCACGATCTTCTCCAGCAGGTCGTGCACCGTGATCACGCCGCACAGCATCCCGTGCTCGTCGATCACCATCGCCATGTGCATCCGGAGCCGCCGGAACCGCCCGAACAGGTCCGCCAGGTTCATCGACTCTGGAACGTAGACGGGCTTCTCGAGGAACCGGTCCCACGGTGTCCCCTCCCCGGCCCGGAACAGCGCCCGCGCGGGGAGTACGCCGACCACCTCCTCCCCGCCGCCGGAGAGGACCGGATAGCGGGAGAAGCCCGCCTCCCCCACAACGCGGACCAACTCGGAAAGCGGAGCCCCCTGCCGGAGGAAGACCACCCGCGCGCGCGGGGTCATCTCCTCCGAAACCGTGGTCTCCCCGAAGCGGAGGATTCCCTCGATCATCCTCTCCTCGGTGGGGTCGATCGTTCCGTGCTCCGCCCCCTCCTCGATGACGGTGAGGATCCCCTCCTCCGACCCGAAACGGATATCCATCAGCGCTTCCGGGGAGAACCGCCCGGGGAAAAGGGTTCGGCCCGCCCGTCCGGCGAGAGCCGCCGGAATCGCCGAC